>CAVKQP010000005.1:5691-30726 GCA_963658165.1 Clostridium sp. CAG:302
ATCTCATTCTGTGCATCGTCTGTTCGTTTGCCATGACAGCAGCGGGCATAGACAGCACCAATGCCATCACCATCACGCTCAGTGCCTTGGGCAACGTCGGTCCTACGCTCGGACTTGAAATTGGCCCCACCATGTCGTGGAGCATACTGCCCGATTTTGCCAAATGGATATGCGCCATTTTGATGCTCATGGGCCGTTTGGAGATATTCACCGTGCTCGTGATATTCTCGCCCACATTCTGGAAAAACGTGTAGCAGAAGGGTTACGCTTGTTCTGTATTGTCGCCGAACAAGCGCTCCAAGTCGCGAAGCAACCGCTTGTAGGGTTCGCTTCGCTGATAACCTGTACTTTTCTTGAGCATCTGCGATATGTCTGCAAGACTGTGCGTGTAGCACGACAGTTCGTTATGCTTTTGTACGTTGTGTGCCGCCTTGCGGTATATTTCATTTTCGCGCTCCCGGATGAGCATATCACAGATGCGTTTCATCATCGGCACCACCACATTGTCAAACAAGTGATGCCCCTGTATATATAAATAGGTGGTCTGTGGCGTGACGCCCAATGCCTTCAGTTCGTTTTTCAGAGCAAGATAGCTTTCCTTGGCATCAGGATGTTCACGCTGCAGTTGTTGTATCTTTCGTCCCACCTTTCTGCGCACCCCAGCAATCGTACCTTCCGGATTTTGCCAGTTGAAGTTGCCTGTCTCTATGATGCGGTTGAAGTCGGTGATGGTAAATTCGCCATAGTGCGTGCTTCGATACACCCAGATGCTCCACACGAACAAAGGGAATATCGCTTCCGAAAACTGTGTGAGATAGTCTACGAAGTCGAACACGGCATGGTCGTTAAGCGTCACCATCACACAGACATTGTGCAGTCCTGGGGCATAGCACTGGTAGTTTTCGATGGCGTAAACATAGGTGTGAAACACATATGGATTGCTGAGAATCTTGTGCGACACGGCTGTTGCACCCTGCAACAGATAGTCGTAGTCGGCATCCACACAGGCTATCATATTGTTGCCCACGCGTTCCTCCAGCAAGTTCATCAGCACTTGCTTCTTTCCTTTGGTCAGCGTCATGCGCGAAGGAAGCATCACCTCGAAGTAGCGGTGCTCGTTTTCAAAGTCGCTTAACACCGATCGCCAGAAAAACACATCGTCGTAGCTCTCCACGTAGGCTACGATTTTCTGCCGTGCCCGCTTCGATTTCAACTTGTTGGCTGCCTCGAAATAGAGCGAAGACAGGTTCTCGTTCAATCGCTTGCTCATAGGCTAATCTTTCACGGTGATGTCTGTCACCTCGGTCACATGGTCCATCCACCCATTCATTACTACTGCTGGCGAGTGGGTGGTGAGTATGATTTGCACATTTTCATTGAGTTCCATGATTAGGTCAATGAGCTGTTTCTGCCAGTCTACGTGCAAGCTCACCTCTGGCTCATCCATGAATAGCACATAGGGCTTATTGTCTTCCACCAGCACAGTGAGCAAGATGGCAAGTATCTGCTTCTCGCCGCTCGACAACTGGTAGGGCACTAACGTCTCGCCCATCAGCGAGAACTTAATCTCGTTTTCGCTCCTAATGATTTGCTTGCCAGTTTCACGAAACAACCGATCGATGATGTCTTGAAACTTCTTCTTGGGTTCGCTGATGCGCTGCGCCTTTTCTGCAGCATCTGCCCCACCCTCCTGCAAGACGGAGATGATGCGGTTGCCCACGTTCACCTGATAGTCCAAGTATTTGCGTTGCAGGTTATAGAGTTGCCAATCTAGCTCGGTAGCCAAAGACAAGTCTACCTTTGAGATCATGTCGGCATTGATGAGCGGCCGGTCGAAAGAGCGTATCACGTCGAAGCGAATCCACGTGGCTTCTTCGGGAAACACCTGTAGGTGGACACCTTTCAGTTGGTGACTGGCAAACTCGCCCCCTGCCACCAATCCTTTCACCACCTTATTTAATATAGTACTCTTGCCCACACCGTTGATGCCACTGAGAATGTTCACCTGTCTATCCAGGTTCCACACGATGTGCTTGCGCCCGCTCCACAGTGAGTCGATCTCTATTTTCTGTATGTAATCCGCGTATTTTTGCATAGTCATCAAGCATTTGGTTTCACCTTGCAAATATAGATGAAAAATCAGATAAGGCGAAAAGATAGCGCTTTTTTCTATACTTATCGACAAGCAATGGCGAAATTTCTGCCATATACCACGTTTGTGGTAGTCAATATGCCCTATGTGTGCGATTGTGCCGCACCCCATTTCGCCGTAATTTTGCAATCGAAACAAGAAAACAAAATGTAAAACTAAAAATAGAAAGGAAAGCGTTATGAGTAATAAGAAACTTCATTTCGAGACACTGCAACTTCATGTAGGACAGGAACAAGCCGATCCGGCTACCGACGCGCGCGCCGTGCCCATCTATCAGACCACATCCTATGTGTTCCGCAACTCACAACACGCAGCAGACCGTTTCGGCCTTCGAGATGCTGGTAACATCTATGGCCGACTGACCAACTCTACCCAAGGCGTATTTGAAGACCGCGTGGCAGCCCTTGAGGGAGGCGTAGCTGGTCTTGCCGTGGCATCGGGTGCAGCAGCAGTAACCTATGCGCTGCAGAACATCTGCAAGGCTGGCGACCACATCGTGGCTGCCGACAACATGTATGGAGGCTCTTTCAACCTCATCACGCACACCCTTCACGACCTCGGCATCACCAATACTATTGTCAACGTGAACGACCTCGACGCCTTGGAGAAAGCCATCCAGCCCAACACCAAGGTGGTCTATGCCGAAACCTTTGGCAACCCCAATTCTGATGTTACCGACCTGGAAGCAGTGGCTGCAGTGGCACACAAGCACGGCATACCATTTATCGTAGACAACACGTTCGGCACACCCTACCTCATCCGTCCTATTGAGCACGGTGCCGATGTGGTGGTTCACTCTGCCACCAAGTTTATCGGTGGCCATGGTTCGAGCCTCGGTGGTGTAATCGTAGATGGTGGCACATTCGACTGGAAAGCCTATGCCGACAAGTACCCCACCCTCGCCCAGCCAGACCCAAGCTATCATGGTGCCATCTTCGCCGACGTGGCAGGCAAGGCTGCCTTTGTGACTCGCATCCGTGCGGTGATACTCCGCGATACAGGCGCCACCATTTCTCCTTTCAACGCATGGATTCTGCTGCAAGGTTTGGAGACACTTTCGCTCCGCGTAGAACGCCATGTAGCCAATGCGCTGAAGGTGGTAGAATATCTGGCAAACAACCCCAAAGTGGCAAAGGTGAACCACCCCTCACTGCCCAATCATCCCGACCACGCCCTCTACGAGAAATACTTCCCCAACGGAGGCGGCAGCATCTTCACCTTTGAGATTAAGGGCGGAGAAGAGGAAGCATGGCGTTTCATCGACTCACTCCAGATCTTCTCACTGCTCGCCAATGTGGCAGACGTAAAGAGTCTCGTCATCCACCCCTATACAACCACCCATTCTCAGATGACTCCCGAAGAACTTGAGCAGCAGCACATCACACCTTCGACCATCCGTTTGAGCATTGGCACGGAGCATATCGACGACATCATCGACGACTTGCAGCAAGCATTCGATAAGATTTAAAGCAAAGAAAGGAGAGATAACATGAGTCAGATTGCAAAGAAACTCACAGATCTCATCGGCCACACACCCTTGTTGGAGTTGGGTCAGTTTTCCCATAAGCATGGATTAGACACGTCTATCATTGCCAAAGTGGAATATTTCAACCCTGGAGGGAGTGTCAAAGACCGCATAGCCCTCGCCATGATAGAGGATGCAGAAGCACAGGGTCGACTGAAACCCGGTGCCACCATCATTGAGCCAACCAGCGGCAACACTGGTGTCGGACTGGCTTTGGTATCTGCCGTAAAGGGATATAAGCTCATTCTCACCATGCCCGAAACCATGAGTGTGGAACGTCGCAATCTGGTGAAAGCCTATGGTGCAGAAGTGAAACTAACCGATGGCAAGGCAGGCATGGCGGGAGCCATTCAAGCTGCAGAGGAACTACGCGACAGCATCCCGGGCTCCGTCATTCTGCAACAGTTTGAGAACGCTGCCAATCCCAAGCGTCACTACGACACCACGGGGGTGGAAATCTGGGAGCAAACCGATGGTAACATCGACATCTTCGTGGCTGGTGTTGGCACAGGCGGCACCATATCGGGCATCGGAAAGCGTCTGAAGGAGAACAATCCCGACGTGCAGATTGTGGCTGTAGAACCCGCTTCGTCGCCCGTACTGAACGGTGGAAAGAGCGGCCCACACAAGATACAGGGCATCGGGGCTGGCTTTGTGCCTAAGACCTATGATGCTTCGGTCATCGACGAAGTGCTCGACATCGACAACGACGACGCCATTCGCACAAGCCGAGAGTTGGCTAGTCAGGAAGGATTGTTGGTGGGCATCTCTGCCGGAGCAGCCGTTTACGCAGCCTCTCTGTTGGCGAAACGCCCTGAGAACAAGGGCAAGCGCATTGTCTGCCTGCTCCCCGACACAGGCGAGCGCTACTTGTCGACGGTGCTCTATGCCTTCGATGAGTATCCTTTGTAGACCAATACGATCAAGATAACCACAGTCATTTCATACAAGAAAACGCTACGAAAGGTAGACATCACATCCCTTCCGTAGCGTTTTCTTGCATATTTGCCCTTGTCCCATAAAACTTTAACAGCCTTTATGCCGGTCATTGCTTTTATTTTCCGTAACTTTGCAACTCATACAATAAATAAACTAAAACAATGAATTCCGCAGATCTCTTTCTCTGGGTACTTGAGAATCTGAACTATTGGGTGGTCACTATCTTTATGGCCATAGAGAGTTCTTTCATTCCGTTCCCCTCTGAAGTAGTTGTTCCACCTGCCGCATGGAAAGCCATGGACCCCAATAGCGGCATGAATTTCGTGCTTGTCATCGTCTTCGCCACCATCGGTGCCGACTTGGGAGCACTCGTCAACTACTATCTGGCAAAGTGGTTAGGACGTCCTATCATCTATCGTTTCGCAGACAGTCGCATCGGCCACATGTGTCTCATAGACCGTGCTGCAGTTGAAAAGGCAGAAGAATTCTTCCGCAAGCATGGCTCTGCCTCTACCTTTTTCGGTCGTTTGGTTCCTGCCGTGCGACAGCTCATCAGCATCCCTGCTGGTCTTTCGGGCATGCGCCTCGACAAGTTTCTCCTCTTCACCACGTTGGGTGCAGCCATGTGGAATACCGTTTTAGCACTCATCGGATGGGGCATCTACAAGTATACCGACTATAAAACCACACACGATGTCTACCAGCAAGCGCTGAAATATAGCCATGAAATCGGCTATGTGTTGTTGGCTTTGGCTGTGGTTGTCGTAGCTTTCCTCTGCTACAAAGGATTGAAGAAAAAGAAGTAACATCACTCGGGACATCGCCCGAAGACAAAATAAAAGAATGGAGTTGACGCGGTCTTTACCTGTCAACTCCATTCTTTTATTTTCATACACAGCCTCTAAGGCATCGTAAGTCTGCCTCTCACGCATCATAAAACTGCCTCTAAAGCATCGCAAAAGGCACACTTAGCCTTGGTCTCCTAATTGCCGAACACCAGTCCGCTGCCGTTGGCATCTATCGTGATGGGCTGTTCTCGGTTCACATCGCCTGCCAATATCTTCTTCGACAGGTCGTTGAGCACCAAGCGCTGGATGGCTCTCTTCACAGGACGAGCGCCAAACTCGGGGTCGTAGCCAGCATCTGCCAAATATTGCACGGCGGCATCGGTCACACGAAGCGTGAAGCCTTGCGGTTCAAGCATCTTCTTCACGGCATTCAACTGAAGCGTTACCACTTGCGCAATCTCTGCTTTGGTGAGCGGCAAGAACATGATGGTCTCATCGATACGGTTGAGAAACTCGGGACGGATGGTCTTCTTGAGCATCTCCATCACCTTTCCCTTGGTCTCGTTGATTACGACATCGCGATTGGAAGCGTTAATCTTACTGAACTCTTGCTGCACATACTGACTGCCCAAGTTAGACGTCATGATGATGATAGTGTTCTTGAAGTTGACCGTCCTACCCTTGTTGTCAGTCAGTCGGCCGTCGTCAAGCACCTGCAAGAGTATATTGAACACATCGGGATGAGCCTTTTCTATCTCATCGAAGAGCACCACACTGTATGGTTTGCGGCGCACTGCCTCGGTGAGTTGACCACCTTCATCATAGCCCACATAGCCTGGAGGCGCTCCGATGAGGCGGGAAACGCTGAACTTCTCCTGATATTCACTCATGTCGATACGCGTCATCATGGTCTCGTCGTTGAACAGATAGTCTGCCAAAGCCTTAGCCAGCTCCGTCTTACCAACGCCTGTAGTGCCCAGAAAGATGAACGAAGCGATGGGGCGTTTCGGGTCTTGCAGTCCGGCGCGAGAGCGTCGCACGGCGTCGCTCACGGCAGTTATTGCCTCGTCCTGCCCGATGACACGCTTGTGAAGTTCGGCTTCCAGATGGAGCAACTTCTCGCGTTCGCTCTGCATCATCCTCGTCACGGGGATGCCCGTCCAGCGGCTCACCACCTCAGCAATGTCGTCTTCGGTTACCTCCTCGCGCACCATAGCATCACCGCCTTGGGCATTCTTGAGTTGGTCTTGTATCTTCTTGATGTCGTCTTCAAGTGCCTTGAGCTTACTATAGCGTATCTCTGCCACACGCTCATAGTTGCCTTCGCGTTCGGCGCGCTCAGCTTCAAACTTCAGATTCTCCATCTGCAGCTTGTCTTGCTGTATCTTGTCGACCAACGCTTTCTCACTTTCCCACTTTCCGCGAGCACTCCTTTCCTGATCTCTCAATTCGGCTATCTCCTTGTCAAGTTGCTCTATCTTGGGATGATCATTCTCACGCTTGATGGCTTCGCGTTCGATTTCGAGCTGTTTCAACTTGCGGCTGATCTCGTCAAGTTCCTCAGGTAGCGAGTCGCGCTCCATGCGTAGCTTGGCGGCAGCCTCATCCATCAAGTCGATAGCTTTGTCGGGCAAGAAGCGGTCGGAGATGTATCGCTCCGAGAGTTTCACCGCCGCGATGCATGCATCATCCTGAATACGCACCTTGTGGTGGTTCTCATAGCGTTCCTTCAAACCACGAAGGATAGAGATGGCACTCAGTTCATCGGGTTCATCCACCATGACTGTCTGGAAACGGCGCTCCAATGCTTTGTCTTTTTCAAAGTACTTCTGATACTCGTTGAGGGTGGTTGCACCAACAGCTCTCAGTTCACCACGTGCCAAGGCAGGCTTCAAGATGTTGGCAGCATCCATGGCTCCCTCACCGCCACCGGCACCTACAAGCGTGTGAATCTCGTCGATGAAAAGAATGATCTGTCCCTCCGACTTGGTCACTTCCTTAATGACGCCCTTCAAACGTTCCTCGAACTCGCCCTTATACTTGGCACCTGCGACCAACGCACCCATATCGAGCGAATAGAGTTGTTTGTCCTTCAGGTTTTCCGGAACATCACCACGCACAATGCGTTCAGCCAGTCCTTCGACGATGGCAGTCTTTCCCACACCCGGTTCACCTATTAATATAGGGTTGTTTTTGGTGCGTCGGCTCAAGATCTGAAGCACGCGGCGTATCTCCTCATCACGTCCTATCACAGGGTCAAGTTTACCCTGTCGAGCCTGTTCTACTAGGTTCTTGGCATATTTCTCCAAACTTTGATAGTTCTCGTCGGCACTCTGCGACTTCACGCTCTCGCCTTGGCGCAGTTCCTGCACCGCCTTGAGCATGTCGTTCTCGGTGGCACCAGCATCTTTCAAGATGCGACTTGCCGTGGAAGAGACACTGAGCAGCGCCAACACAATCGGTTCTACAGACACAAACTCATCGCCCATCTTTCGGGCGTAGTCCATGGCTTTCTGCAACACACTGTTGGCCTCGTTGCTCAGATAGGGTTGTCCGCCAGCCACCTTAGGCAGATGGGCTATCTCGCTATCGGCAAGTTGCTCTATCTGTATGGCATTCATGCCGAGTTTCTGAAACAGGAAGCCAGCCACATCCTTGCCTTTCACCATGACACCCTTCAGCAGGTGCACAGGTTCAATGGCTTGTTGTCCGCAAGTTTGAGCCACGTTGATGGCTTCTTGCACCACCTCTTGCGCCTTGATTGTGAATTTGTCAAATGTCATATCTTGTTCTCCTTTCTTATTTTATTCTAACGTTTGTCTGCATTGCTGCATCTGCTTCCATCCACTCAAATGATATGCCGCAGGGTATGCGCACGACAATTCGTCACACAAGAACGCCATTTTGTCACCAAAGAAAGACACCTTATTATATGTCTATAAACCATCTATCCATCGTAGGAATATGATGATAAACAAGAACAAAAGGTAATAATTCTTTTGTCAAGCAATAAAAAGTTTGTATTTTTGCCGTCAATTACATCATAACACTAATCAATATGAGTTTAAAAATCGTAGTACTTGCCAAGCAAGTACCTGACACAAGAAATGTGGGCAAGGACGCCATGACAGCCGAAGGCACCGTGAACCGTGCCGCCTTGCCAGCCATTTTTAATCCAGAAGACTTAAACGCACTTGAACAAGCTCTGCGACTTAAAGAGCAAAACCCCGGCTCTACGGTCGGCATACTCACCATGGGACCTCCACGTGCAGCAGAGATTATACGTCAAGGACTCTACCGCGGAGCAGACACAGGTTGGCTGCTAACAGACCGCCTCTTTGCAGGTGCCGACACGCTCGCCACCTCTTACGCATTGGCTACAGCCATCAAGAAGATTGGCAATGTAGACGTGGTCATCGGTGGTCGACAGGCTATCGATGGTGATACCGCACAAGTAGGACCACAAGTAGCGCAGAAGCTCGGGCTTTCGCAAGTGACCTATGCAGAAGAAATAGAGAAGTGTGAAAAGGGCAAACTCACCATTCGCCGCCACATCGACGGTGGTGTGGAAACGGTGGAAGCGCCTATGCCTGTCGTGGTAACTGTGAATGGTAGTGCAGCCCCTTGCCGCCCTTGCAACGCCAAACTGGTGATGAAATATAAGCGCGCTACGGCTCCATTGGAGCGCAAGCCCGACGACAAATACAATTATCTATATGAAACACGTCCATACCTCACCCTCAACCAGTGGGCAGTGGCAGATGTAGACGGCGATCCACAACAGTGCGGACTCTCTGGCTCACCCACCAAGGTAAAGGCAGTGAAGAACATCGTGTTCCAGGCAAAGGAGAGCAAGACGCTCACAGCCAGCGATAGCGATGTAGAGGGATTGATTAAAGAATTGTTGGACGAAAAGATTATTGGTTAAGACATATGAACAACGTATTCGTATATTGCGAGATTGAAGGCACTACCGTTGCCGAAGTATCTCAAGAGTTGCTCACTAAAGGGCGCAAACTCGCTAACCAGCTGGGCGTGCAACTCAACGCCATCGTTGCCGGAACAGGCATTAAGGGCAAGGTGGAAGCCCAAATTCTGCCCTACGGAGTAGACAAGCTATTCGTGTTCGACGGTGAAGGACTGTTTCCCTACACCTCTGCACCACACACAGATATATTGGTCAACCTATTTAAAGAAGAGCAGCCGCAGATCTGTCTGATGGGCGCAACCGTCATCGGACGCGACCTCGGACCACGCGTGTCGTCTTCGCTCACCAGCGGACTCACCGCCGACTGCACACAACTCGAGATTGGCGACTATGACGACAAGAAGAGTGGCAAGCACTATGAAGGCTTGCTCTACCAGATACGTCCAGCATTTGGCGGCAACATCGTGGCAACTATCGTCAACCCCGACCACCGTCCACAAATGGCTACCGTGCGTAGCGGCGTGATGCAGAAGGCTCTTTATGACGGCAAAGCCGAAGAGGAAGTAGTCTATCCAGACGTAAACAAATATGTGCCCACAGAGGATTACGTAGTGAAAGTGCTCGACCGTCATGTTGAAGCAGCCAAGCACAACCTCAAGGGTGCACCCATTGTTGTGGCTGGTGGCTACGGCGTGGGCAGCAAGGAAGGTTTCGACCTGTTGTTCCAACTTGCCAAAGAATTGCACGGCGAAGTGGGTGCATCGCGTGCGGCAGTAGATGCCGGATGGGTAGACCACGACCGTCAGATTGGTCAAACAGGCGTTACGGTTCACCCAAAAGTATACATTGCCTGCGGCATCTCTGGACAAATCCAGCACATTGCCGGCATGCAAGACTCTGGCATCATCATTTCTATCAACAACGACCCCGACGCTCCCATCAACAAGATTGCCGACTACGTGATCACAGGAACGGTGGAAGAAGTGGTGCCGAAGCTCATTAAATATTACAAACAGAACTCAAAGTAAAAACGATATGGCAAACTATTATAGCGATCATCCAGAGTTTGACTTCTATCTCAACCACCCCGAGATGAAGCGGGTGGTAGAACTCAAGGAACGTAACTTCGCAGACAAAGACCAATATGAAGATGCACCCGTCGACTTCGACGATGCCATTGAGAACTATAAACGCGTGCTCGACATCACGGGCGATATCGCTGCTAACATCATCGAACCTAATTCAGAAGACGTAGACCTGGAAGGTCCGCACCTCGTAGATGGCCGTATGCACTATGCAGCCAAGACTTACGACAACATTGAAGCCACACGTAAGGCTGGACTTTGGGGCATTTCCATGCCTCGTCGCTACGGCGGCTTGAACATGCCCATCACTCCTTATTCCATGGCATCTGAGATTGTCTCACAGGCAGATGCTGGTTTCCAGAACATCTGGTCGCTGCAAGACTGCATCGAAACGCTTTATGAGTTTGGCAATGAGGAGCAGCGACAGAAATACATCCCACGTGTTTGTGCAGGCGAAACCATGAGTATGGACCTCACAGAGCCAGATGCAGGTTCCGACTTGCAGCGTGTGATGCTCAAAGCCACCTATAGCGAGGAAGACCAATGCTGGTATCTGAATGGCGTGAAGCGCTTCATCACCAACGGCGATTCTGACATCCACTTGGTGTTGGCACGTTCTGAAGAAGGCACACACGACGGTCGTGGTCTTTCCATGTTTATCTATGACAAGAAGGATGGCGGTGTCACCGTGCGCCACATTGAGCACAAGCTCGGCATTCACGGGTCGCCCACCTGTGAGTTAGTCTACAAGAACGCTAAGGCAGAACTTTGTGGTAACACCCGTCTGGGACTGATTAAATATGTGATGGCACTGATGAACGGAGCACGCCTTGGCATTGCCGCACAGTCGGTGGGTGTCAGTCAGGCTGCCTACAACGAAGGTTTGTCTTATGCCAAAGAGCGCAAGCAGTTTGACACAGCCATCGCTAAGTTCCCTGCAGTCTACGATATGCTCTCACGCATGAAGGCAAAACTCGATGCCGGCCGTTCCATTCTCTATCAGACAGCCCGTTTCGTAGACATCTACAAAGCCCTCGACGACATAGCCCGTGAGCGCAAACTCACTCCCGAAGAGCGTCAGGAACAAAAGACATATAGCCGCTTGGCAGATGCCTTCACACCACTCGCTAAGGGTATGAACTCCGAATACGCCAACCAAAACACCTATGATGCCATCCAAGTACATGGCGGTTCAGGATTCATTATGGAGTATAAGAGCCAACGTCTCTATCGTGACGCTCGCATCTTCTCTATCTATGAGGGAACCACACAGCTCCAGGTGGTGGCAGCCATCCGCTACATCACCAACGGCACCTACCTCGGCATCATCAAGGAAATGCTCGGTCGTGAAGTGAGCGACAACTTGAAGCCACTGAAAGCACGCATCGAAAAGATGATTGAGAAATACGAGGAAGTGCTCGAAAGCGTGAAAGCTGAGGGCAACCAAGAGAAGCAAGACTTCGTGGCACGCCGTCTCTACGAAATGACAGCCGACATTATCATGTCCTTACTCATCGTAGAAGATGCCACTCGCGCACCTGAATTGTTTGAAAAGAGTGCCAATGTCTATGTGCGAATGGTCGACGCAGAAGTGGCAGGGCACTACGATTTCATCAAGAACTTCAATGCCGACGACTTGGCTTACTATCGCCAATTGGAGGCAGAAGCCAACAAGGAATAAAGCACAACTTACAAATTTATGATACAAAAGAACTTCCACCAAGGCGACACACACCTTGGCGGGAGTTCTTTTGTTTTCGCCCTCTATTTTTGCGAAGTAGCGTTATTATTCGTAACTTTGCAGCCTAAATATAAAAACACGCTAAATGAAATCAGACATTGAGATTGCACGTAGTATAAAACTCACTGAGATTAAAGACGTTGCAGAACAATATGGTATTCCTACCGATGAGCTTGAGAACTATGGACGATATATTGCCAAAGTGCCCATTAAGCTCATCAACGAAGAAAAAGTAAAAAATAGTAACCTCATTCTCGTTACTGCCATCACTCCTACAAAGGCTGGTAATGGAAAGACCACCGTTTCCGTTGGATTGGCCCTGGGCTTGAACCGCATCGGAAAGAAGGCTGTTTGCGCCTTGCGCGAACCGTCACTCGGTCCTTGCTTCGGCATGAAGGGCGGTGCTGCAGGTGGTGGCTATGCTCAAGTGTTGCCGATGGACAAGATCAATCTGCATTTCACGGGCGACTTCCATGCCATCACTTCGGCTCATAACATGATTACCGCCTTGTTGGACAACTATCTGTATCAAAATCGCGATAATGGGTTTGCCCTCAAAGAGGTGCTTTGGAACCGAGTGCTCGACGTGAACGACCGCGGTTTGCGCTACATTGTCACGGGTTTAGGAGCCAAGAATAACGGCATCACACGAGAGTCGGCATTCGACATTACTCCGGCTTCTGAGATTATGGCAATCCTCTGCTTGGCCACCGACGAAGACGATTTGCGCCGACGCATCGAGAACATATTGCTCGGCTACACACTCGATAATCGTCCGTTCACAGTGAAGGACCTTGGCGTAGCTGGCGCTATCACCGTGTTGTTGAGAGACGCTCTCTCGCCCAACCTTGTGCAGACCACCGAACATACTGCCGCCTTTGTGCATGGCGGTCCCTTCGCCAACATCGCCCACGGATGCAACTCCATTCTCGCTACCAAGATGGCTATGACTTTCGGCGAATACACTATCACGGAAGCAGGCTTCGGTGCAGACCTCGGCGCTGAGAAGTTCTTTGACGTGAAATGCCGGAAAGCAGGGCTCAATCCTAAGTTGACCGTTCTCGTAGCCACCACTCAAGCACTGAAGATGCACGGCGGCGTAGACGTGGAAAAGATTAAGGAGCCCAACCGAGAAGGCCTCATCAAGGGCATGGAAAACCTCGACAAGCATATTGCCAACATGCAGTCGTTCGGTCAAACTGTAGTGGTAGCTTTCAACCGCTATGCCACCGACACAGACGAAGAGATAGACATCGTGCGTCAGCACTGCGCAGAATTGGGTGTAGGTTTTGCCGTGAACAACGCCTTCTGTGAGGGAGGTAAGGGCGCCGAAGAGTTGGCAAGACTCGTGGTAGACACTGTAGAAACCAAGCCATCTGCTCCGCTCCATCTCGTCTATGACGACAACGACAGCGTGGAAAACAAAGTGATGAAAGTGGCGACACAGATTTATGGTGCAGCCAGCGTAAGCTATACGGCTGTTGCCAAGAAGAAACTGCAAGCCATCAAAGACTTGGGCTATGACAAATTCCCCGTCTGCATTGCCAAGACTCAGTATTCCTTCTCTACCGACGCCAAGCTCTATGGTGTAGCCAAAGGTTTTGACGTACACGTGCGCGACATCGTCATCAATGCGGGTGCAGAGATGCTCGTCATCGTAGCGGGCGACATCATGCGCATGCCGGGATTGCCCAAATCACCGCAAGCCCTGCGCATCGACATCGTAAATGGTGAGATAGAAGGTTTGTCCTAACGATTCTTGCTACATCCGTCATGATGTAGACAGACAAAGACATCGTGTCACGAAGATAAAAAGGCACATTTACGCTTGTCATCTCTATGAGATAGCAAGCGTAAACGTGCCTTTCTTTTGTGAGAAAAGATAGTTTTAACACTCCCTACGCTACAACTTCATCAGATTTTTCATAACTTTGCCCTATAACAATCAATTCTTTACAAACCATAAAACCAAACAAACGCTATGAAAAGATTTGCATTTAAGATGTATCTGAAAAAGGGTTGCGAAAAGGAATACGCCAAGCGTCATGCAGCCATTTGGCCTGAACTGAAACAAATGATCAAGGACCAAGGAGTGAGCGACTACAGCATCTTCTGGGACAAAGACACTAACATTCTCTTTGCGGTGCAGAAGTGCAGCCAAGACACCAATAGCCAGGACACCACCGATGTGGATCCTATCACCCAGAAATGGTGGGATTCTATGATTGACATCATGGAGGTGAACCCTGACCACTCGCCCGTGACCATTCCTTTGGAAGAAGTTTTCCACATGGACTAAGACATTCCACAACCGTACAATAATGAAAAGAACAGGCTTGAAAAACACTTTCTCGCCTGTTCTTTTTCTTTTATATTCTCACTATTCTTGGGTCCACCCTTGAAGCAACAGCTGAGTAGATCGATGCCAACAGGCAAAAAACACAGGCAAAGAAGCAATAAAACAACCCACGAAAGCGTTATTAAAACGTATATATACATTTATTAGTTAAAAGAGGCACCACCATGATTGAATATATTAGGGGGGAAGTGGCAGAACTCACTCCCACCTTTGCCGTGATAGAAGCTGCAGGAGTAGGATATGCACTCAACATTTCACTGAACACATATACCGCAGTGCAAGGCAAGAAAGAAGCCAAACTTTACGTCCACGAAGTGCTCGTCGCAGGTGGACGTGACGATTCCTACACCCTATTCGGCTTTGCCAGTCGCCAAGAACGGGAACTCTACCGTCTGTTGGTTTCCGTATCGGGCGTGGGTGGAAACACAGCACGCATGATTCTCTCATCGGTTTCCCCTCGCGAACTCTGCGATATCATTGCCTCAGGCAACGACAAGATGCTCAAGACCGTGAAGGGTATCGGACTGAAAACAGCACAGCGCATCATCGTTGATCTGAAAGACAAGATCGTTACCAGCGGCGTGGCTCAAGAGTTGCCCGCTTCGGGTGGACAACAAACACTGGTCAACAACGATGTGAAAGATGAGGCTGTGTCGGCACTAACCATGCTCGGCTTTGCACCAGCACCCTCACAAAAAGTGGTCGTTGCTATTCTGCAAGACAGTCCAGACATGCCCGTGGAACAGGTGGTGAAGCTCGCCCTCAAGCAAATCAAATGAGAAACAGAGTCAAAAACATATTCTTTCTCATCCTTGCAGTCAACATCATTTCGGTGTTGGCGGCTCTTGCTATGCCTCTCAACAACCATCTTGACACGTGGCAAGACGACAAAACTCGTACACAAAAGGCGTCAACAAATAAGCCCACAAAAGACAACGGCAAACCCATAAAGCCCTTGCCCGAGGTGGAAATCGAGGAAGACACTATTCCAGACTCACTACTACATCCCCGTTGGTCTATACAGCGCACTGTCCCCATCACCGACAACGACCTGGACCACCACCCTGCCGACCTCTTGATGCCAGACAATTTGAAGCAAGATGTCATCTACAACGATACACTAAACCGCTACATCATCGGTTCCAAAATAGGTGGACTATATATCAATGCGCCCATCATGATGTCGCCGGAAGAATATCGCAAGTGGAGCGAGAAGCGCATGTTCAGTAGCTATTTCCGCTCGAAAAACGACGAAATAGTCAAGAATAAAGGCAAGGAGAAGTTCGATTTCTCCGACATGCACTTCGACCTCGGCCCAGCCGAAAAGATATTTGGTCCTGGCGGTGTACGCATCAAGACCCAAGGAACGGCAGAGTTGAAGTTCGGTGCGACCATGAA
This sequence comes from Clostridium sp. CAG:302, assembly GCA_963658165.1. Classification (GTDB taxonomy): domain Bacteria; phylum Bacteroidota; class Bacteroidia; order Bacteroidales; family Bacteroidaceae; genus Prevotella. The sequence continues at coordinate 21,607 of CAVKQP010000005.1, forward strand.
AAGTACCGACAACCCATCACTTCCCATTCGCAATCGCAAGACCACATCCATGGACTTCGACGAGAAAATAAACCTCAGTGTGAATGGTAAGGTGGGCGATAAGGTGAATATGAACCTCAACTACAACACGGATGCGACCTTCGACTTTGACTCGCAGAACATGAAACTGAAGTATGAAGGCAAAGAAGACGAAATCATTAAGCTCGTCGAAGCTGGCAATGTGTCATTTCCATCCAACAACTCATTAGTGCGCGGAGCCAGTTCTCTATTCGGCATCCGCACCGATATGCAGTTTGGCAAGTTGAAGTTGCAGACCGTATTGTCGCAAAAGAAGAGTTCTTCGAAAAGCGTCAGTTCCAAGGGAGGCGTACAGTTGACCCCCTTTGAACTCAATGCCGCCGACTATGAAGAGAACCGCCACTTCTTCCTTGCAGGCTATTTCCATGACAAGTATGACGCGTCCATGAAGACGTTGCCAAACCTTACCACAGGCGTAAAGATCAACCGCATTGAGATATGGGTGACCAACAAGACGGGCAACACACAGAACACGCGTAACATCATCGCCCTCACCGACCTCGGCGAGAACCAAAAAGTGTCGAACTCCATATGGGGTACGACAGGACAACTCGTGCCTGCCAATGGTGCCAACAGCGAGTATCAAACCATGGTGAACCAATATGCGGCTGCCCGCGACATCGACCAAAGTTCATCGGTGCTCGATGCCATCGGTGGTTTCACGGGAGGTGTAGACTACGAGAAGCTGGAGAGCGCCCGCCTACTCAGTTCCAGCGAATATACGCTCAACTCGGCACTCGGCTACGTATCGCTTAAAACCAGCATACAAACCGACCAAGTGGTGGCTGTTGCCTACGAATATACCTATGGCGGCGTCACCTATCAGGTGGGTGAATTCGCCTCCGACATCTCTGACGTAAACCAAGCTCTCTTCGTCAAAGCGCTGAAGAACACCAGCAACAACCCACGACAAGGCAACTGGAAACTGATGATGAAGAATGTCTATAGTCTTGGCTCTTCGATCGAGAAAGACAAGTTTCGCCTTGACGTGAAATATCAAAGTGACTCGACTGGAGTATACTTGTCATACATCCCCGAAGCACAAGTGAAAGACCAGACGCTCATCAAATTGCTCGGTGCCGACCGCTTAGACAATAACAACAAGCCTCACTCCAATGGATACTTCGACTACGTGGAAGGCTACACCGTGAGCAATGGTCGCGTGTTTTTGCCTGAAGCAGAGCCCTTCGGCAGCTATCTCCACGACTATCTGACTAGTCATGGCGTGAGTGAAGCCATCGTCTCAAAATACATCTTTACTGAACTGTATGACTCAACCAAGACCGTAGCCAAGCAGATAGCCGAGAAAAACAAATATCAGTTGGTCGGACAGTATCGCGGAACAAGCGCCAACGTCATCTCGCTCGGCGCTTACAATGTGCCGCAAGGATCGGTGGTAGTGACCGCAGGCGGCGTCACCCTCACCGAAGGTTCGGACTATAGCGTGGACTACTCTGCCGGCGAGGTAACCATTCTCAACCAAAGCATCATTGATGCAGGCACACAAGTCAACGTTTCGTTGGAGAGTCAGACAGACTATGCGCAGACCCGAAAGACCATGTTCGGGTTGAACTGGGAGTATGACTTCTCCAAGAACTTCCAGCTATCGGGTACCTTGCAACATCTGTCAGAGCAAGCGCTAGTCAACAAAGTATCAATGGGATCGGAGCCTCTTAACAACACCTTGTGGGGATTGGGGCTGAATTGGAAGAAAGAAAGTCAATGGCTCACCAACGCTCTCGACAAGTTGCCGTTCCTACACCTCACCGCTCCGTCCAACATACAGTTCAATGCCGAGTTCGCGCAGCTCATCGCAGGTCAGAACCACGGCACACAAGACAATGCTTCCTACCTCGATGACTTTGAGAATACGAAGAGTACAATCGACGTTAGTTCACCCAAATCGTGGATTCTCTCGTCCGTGCCCAGCATGTTTGTCGAACATTCAGACAAGACTACCCTACGTTCGGGCTTCAACCGATCACTGTTAGCATGGTACAACATCGACCCGCTCTTCACCCGCAGATCGTCATCTCTCACCCCTGGACATATCAAAAGCGACCTCGATCAGCTCTCCAACTACTATGTGCGCGAGGTCTATGCCAACGAGTTGTTCCCTAACCGCGACCTGAGCTATAGCGGTTCGCAGTCGATGATCAACGTGCTTAACCTAGCTTACTATCCCGATGAGCGCGGTCCATACAACTTCAATCCAGACCTCACCTATGAGGGTAAGCTCAACAACCCCACCCAACACTGGGGCGGAATGATGCGCAAGCTCGACACCAACGACTTTGAAACAGCCAATATAGAGTATGTGGAGTTCTGGTTACTCGACCCTTTTATCTACACCAACGAACAAGATGACGCCCATGACTACGGCGGCGACTTCTATATAAACCTCGGTGAGGTGAGTGAAGACGTACTCCACGACGGCAAGAAGTTCTACGAGAGCGGCATGCCTGTCGATGGTTCTGAGAGCTATACTACCACCCAATGGGGTAAAGTGCCCACCCAAGCCACAGTGACATATGCCTTTGCCAACACCGAAGGAGCGCGTGAAAAGCAAGACGTGGGCTACAACGGACTCACCGATGAAGAGGAGCGCACGTTCGGTTCCTATCAGGATTTCCTCACGCAAATCGAGGGGAAAGTGAGCCCCACAGTGCGTGACTCCATCCTGGCAGACCCCGCTAACGATGACTATCACTACTTCCGCGGATCCGATTGGGATAAAATAGAGGCACCCATCCTCATGCGCTACAAACGCATCAACAACCCACAGGGCAACTCGCCCGACAACAAGTCGCGCACGGAAAGCTACGATACGTCATACAAGACCACGCCCGACGTGGAGGATATCAACCAAGACTATACGCTCAACGAATACGAGCGCTACTACCAATACCACATCTCCATCCGTCCAGAAGACCTTGTGGTGGGGTCTAACTATATCGTTGACAAGCGCGTCACCTACCCTTCACTGCGCAATGGCAAGCAGTCGAAAGCAGCCACATGGTACCAGTTCCGCATACCACTCGACCAATATGAGCAACGTGTGGGTGGCATTAGCGACTTCTCGTCCATCCGTTTCATGCGTATGTTCCTCACGGGGTTCAAGAAGCCCATCGTCATGCGCTTTGCCAATCTCGACCTTGTGCGCGGTGAATGGCGCGTGTATGAACAAGACCTCACACCGTCGAGTGCCCATTCAGGTAAGCTCGCCGTGAGTGCCGTGAGCCTTGAGGAGAATAGCGACAAGACTCCTGTCAACTATGTAATGCCACCGGGCATACGCCGTGAACAAGATCCCTCGCAATCGCAGATTGTCGAAGAAAACGAGCAAGCCCTACAAATGGACGTAACCACACTCGGTTCGGGTGAGTCGAAAGCGGTCTATAAGAACACCACACTCGACTTGCGCCAATATCGCCGACTGCAGTTGTTTGCCCACGCCAATGCGCCTGAGCAGAACAGCACCGACCTGACCGACAACCAATTGGCGCTTTTCGTGCGCCTTGGTTCCGACTACAAGAACAACTATTACGAATATGAAATACCCCTGAAGTTAACCGCTCCAGGCACCTACGACCGCTACTCTTCGACCGATGTCCATATGGTATGGCCCGACGAGAATATGCTCAACATACCACTCTCCGTATTCACGGCACTGAAGAAAGAGCGCAACAAAGCCAAAGCCGAAGGAATTGCTTCGTTCAACCGCGAGTATTCCGCCTACGATAGTAACAACCCAAAGAACAAGGTGTCTATCATGGGTAATCCGACACTCGGCGAGGTGAAGACCATCATCATCGGTGTACGCAACTTGGCATCGTCGCCCAAGACGGGCGAAGTGTGGGTAAACGAGTTGCGCCTCAAGGACTATGAGAATAGCGGAGGTTGGGCTGCGCAAGGCAATCTGAACATGCAGTTGTCCGACCTCGGCACTGTAGCCGTGAGCGGCAAATACACTAGCGAAGGCTTTGGCGGTCTTGAGGATGTCGCTAGTCAGCGTTCTACTGATGACTACAAGACCTACTCAGTAACAACTAGCTTAGAACTAGGCAAGTTCTTCCCCGACAAGGCGAAGGTTACTGCCCCACTCTACTACTCCGTAACACGCGAAGAGACCCGACCGAAATACAACCCGCTCGACACCGACATGCGACTCAACGATGCCCTCGAAGCTGCCGCCAATCGTCAAGAGCGCGACTCCATCGAGTCGATAGCGGTCACTAAGACGGTCAACACCAACTTCTCCATCTCTGGATTGCGCGTGGGCATACAGACCAAACGCCACCCCATGCCCTATGATCCAGCCAACTTCTCGTTGAGCTATAGCCATAGCCATCGTCACACACAGGGCGAAACGACCGTCTATGAGAACGAGGACAACTGGCGCGGAGCACTCAACTACTCGTGGACACCGGTCTATAAGTCATGGGAACCCTTCAAGAAACTCATCAAGAGCAACTCAAAATGGTTCGACATCATGAAGCGTTTCGGTTTGAACTGGCTCCCCCAAAACATCTCGTTCAACACAGAAATGTCTCGTAACTACTACGAACTGCAAGAGCGCGACATGGAGAGTACAGAGGGCAACCAGCTACCCGTCACGTTCAGTGAGCAGTTTTTGTGGAACCGCGACTTCTCCTTGCGTTGGGACTTAACCAAGAATCTGCACATGAACTTCCAGAGTGCCACACACGCACAGATAGAAGAGCCCTATACACCTGTGAACAAAGACCTCTATGCCGACCAATATTCGGCATGGAAAGACTCAGTGTGGACTAGCATCAAACACTTTGGCACACCCCTGGACTACAACCAGTCGTTCACCGCATCCTATCAGTTGCCGCTCAACCTAATACCTATCTTCAATTGGGTGCAGGCAGATGCCAACTATACTGCCATCTATTCATGGGCACGCGGCACCGAACTTGACGATGGCACCTCGCTCGGAAATACCATTGCCAACAACCGTAACATCAACCTAAACTCCACGTTTAACATGGAGAAGTTGTATAGTCTCGTGCCATTCCTCAAGAAAACCAACGAGCGATTTAGCAAACCTCAACGGCGCCAAACACCGCAGCAGCGAGCCGCAGAGCGCAAGCGCAAACAAGAAGAAGTCAAGAAACAACGCGAAGAAGCTGCCAAAAACCAAGCAGAGGGGAAAGGAAAAGAAGATCCAAAACAGAAAGTATTGCCCAAGAACAAGAAGAGTTTCGAACGCGAACTGACCATCAAGGCAGACACTGCCATCATCATTAACCACGGCAAACGCACCAAGCGCCTCATCGTGAGCGCCAAGACAGCTGATGGAAAGAGCTTTAAGTTGAAGTATCGCAAGGTAGATGCTAACAAGATAAAATTGTTCAATCCACTCGACACAGCACTCCGACTCAAGTTGACAGTCACCCCGAAAGAACCTCTCGAAGACAAGGGATGGTATAAGACAGCGCAGTGCATCGCCCGTGGACTGATGATGGTGCGCTCCATCGGTGTCGTCTACCGCAATCAGCAATCTATGTCGTTGCCGGGCTTCATGCCCAACATCGGAGACATCTTCGGTCAAACTCGTGGCACGGGAGCGTTCTCTCCCGGTCTCGATTTCGCCTTTGGTCTCACGGGCGACAGCTACATAGAGAAGGCGCGCGAGCGTGGATGGTTGCTGCAAAACGACAGTGTGGCTACGCCTGCTACCACCAACAAGACCGAAGACCTGCAGTTACGCATGACGCTCGAGCCTGTGCGCGACCTGAAAATCGACCTTAGCGCCACCCGCACTACGACCCGTTCGAAGAGCATACAATATATGTATCAAGGCAATCCTACCACACAAAGCGGTACGTTCACGATGACTACCATCTCGCTAGGTAGCGCTTTCGAGGGTGTGGGCAATGCTGCCAATGGTTACCATTCCAAGACTTTCGAGAAGTTCTGTCAGTCGCTTGATGGTTATCGCCAGCGAGTTGAGTCACGCTATGCCGGCACCGTCTATCCGCAAGGAACCGCTCTTGCTGGTCAACAGTTTAGCGCTGAGAATGGCGGTGTGAACCGCTACAGTGCCGACGTGATGGTGCCTGCGTTCCTCAATGCCTATACTAGCATGGGCGGTTCGGGGCTCAGCCTCTTCCCAGCCCTCAGTCGTCTGTTGCCCAACTGGCAGTTGCGCTATAGCGGACTGAGCCAGTTGCCATGGATTCGCGACGTGTTCAAGAGTGTCAACGTGAACCATAGCTACAAGAGCATCTACACCGTAGGCTCATATAGTTCATATAGCACTTGGGCGGAATATGCCGACGGACTGGGCTTTGTGACCGATGCGACGACAGGCAACCCCATTCCTTCATCGATGTACAACATCCCCGTTGTGACCATCAACGAGGCTTTCTCTCCGTTACTTGGCATCGACATGACCCTGCACAATGGCATGACGTGCAAGTTGGAATATCGTTCCACCCGCGTGCTCAACCTTTCGATGACCAGCATACAGATTAACGAAGCCACTAGTCACGACTGGGTGGTTGGCATGGGCTATAAGATAAACAATCTCAACCTGCTTGGTCCACGATCACGAAAGGTGAAGGTGAAGAACAAGAGTGGCAATAATCAACAGCCGCAAAAACAAACATCCACCACCACAAAGACAAACAAGAGTGGTGTGAACAACGACCTCAACATGCGCCTCGACGTGAGCTACCGCCGCCAAGCCGCCATCTCGCGCGACATCGCCACCATGACCTCTTCTGCAAGCAGTGGCAACTCGGCATTCAAACTCAGCTTCTCAGCCGACTACACCTTGTCGCGTCTGCTCACCATGAGTTTCTATTACGACCGACAAACCAACAAGCCGCTGTTGTCAAGCAACTCCTACCCGACCACAACACAAGATTTCGGATTGAGCATGAAGTTCCAGTTGACAAGATAAAACGAGTGCTCCCCCATCTCCATGTCTAGCACAGGGAAATGGGGGAGCATCCTTTATTTAGGGAATAAAAATACCTATGAACGAGGCTTGGGGCCGTTTGGTCGATTGCCATCACGCTGCGGCATCCGCTGCATCTGCTGGCTTTCAAACATATAGACACGATGTATCTGCTTCGGTGAAAGGAATTTGCTATATTCCCCATAGTATTTCTCACGCAGATTCAATTTCTTTTGCTCTTGTTCAAAACCTTCTTTGATGGCCTTTTCTGCCTCTTCATCGGTCAGTTCTTTCATCTGCGGACGTTCTTGAGGCTGAACTTGAGCCTGTTTGTCTTTCTGTTCTTTCGGTTTCATTCCGCGTCCTCCTCTATCGCCAGGATGCTGGGGACCATTTGGACGATTAGGACTTATGGACTGCAACTCCTTCTGATAGTTGCCATAGGTTTCCACAAACTGTTTTGTCTTCGCGTCATCAAGCGCCAACTGCTCTGCAATGTGGCGAGCCTGAACCTCTGTCATCTGTTCACGCGACATGCGTTGCTTGGTTTTTGAATCCTTGTCTTGAGCCGATGCGGTGAGCGAAATCGTCGCCATAAGGATGACCATGGTCATCAGTTTCATTACCTTTTTCATGATTGTTTCTCCTTTATTGTTTTACTGATTAATACATAAGAGTTCTATCGAACTTCTATATATTAGACACTGAAAACCACAAAAAGTATAAACAAGAGAGTCACAAAAAGTAACGGAAATATACCATACGGCTTATTTTCCCGATGAAAGAAGCACAGAAAACGACGAACCTATCACCAAATTATTCATCCATTCCCTCGTGTCAATGCTATGAGGAGGCGTCAAGTTATAGTCCATGAAGAAGCGCATACCGTAGCGACGGCTGGCACGGAAGGTAGCCGAAATGCCGCTACCGAAGAATATGCCGTTGCGCTTAGGCACAATGATGTCGGACAACTGCAACTCTGGATAATGGATATGTCCCACTAGGAGTTTGCTGCCCAAGGTCCAACGGGTTGACAAAGGATAGGAAAAATAACCACCTACGCCCAACATCGCCATGTTAAGACGGTTGTTCTCGGCATTTGTTCCGTTGACAATCACCGACGAACTCGACACTGCCAACCGACCGCCCACGCCGATATAAGGATTGAAGAAATAGGCACCCTCAAGCGAAGCCGTACTGCCAGCCGAGATGCGATAATAAAGAGCATCGTTGATATCGTAGTGGCTCAACGGCACATTCACGCCCAAGCCGATGCCAAAAAACGAGGGATTATCCAGTCGGTCGAACTTTTCCACCTTTTCATAATGGTGTATGCCCTTGTCCTTAAAGATTACGTCACCAAGCCAATAGCCCAGTTCTGTAGAGATGATGCCAATGCCAGCACCCGTCAACACATCGCCCAACCAGTGCTTGTTGTTCGCCATACGCATCAATCCCGTGGCTGAAGCTACGGCATATCCGCCAAATCCTATCCATGGATAGCGGTCGCCATACTCCTTGTTGAGCATGGTGGCGGTCATGAATGCCGTGGCTGTGTGACCTGAAGGGAAGGAATTGTTACCAGAACCATCGGGCCGCATTTCACGAGTAGTATATTTCAAGACGTTCACCACGCTTGCCATCACGGCTACCGAAAACGCATCAGACACGAGCATGCGCCCCCACGAACTTCGGCTCTCTACGCCCAGCGACTTCATACCCAGCATGACGGCTGCTGGTGCATACTGCGTGTAGTTGTCGAGTGTGCGGTGGAAATAGGGCATATAGTCGTTGCGCATCTTGCGAAACTTGTCGTTGTGGTTTTTCACAATCAATCCTTCGACCACCAAAGGCACCCCCACGTAGGTCACACGATACCATTTCCGTTGCGACAGGGTATCAATATAGTGCGACAAACGATTCTTGTCTGTCTTTTCTACAATGGGTTCGGTTGTGAGCATAGAGTCTGCAATGACCGACTTTTGAGCCGCCACATTCAATGATAAAATAGACAAAGCCGTCAGCAATCCTACTCTCATTCGGTTTATTGTTATGTTCTATATGTCTTGAATAATGGTACAAAGGTAACAATAATCCTCTGAGTATAACGT
>CAVKQP010000006.1:0-27024 GCA_963658165.1 Clostridium sp. CAG:302
ATGTGAAGACTTCTAAACTTCCATTCAATAAGGTTTCTTATCCCGAACTGGGGTAATACCTTGTTTTCCTTAAGCCATTTTTCATTGTGAATGTTCCAACCTGCACCCACACTGAAGAATGGAGCAAAACGATTGTCTTTTCCAAACTGTGAAGAACCCTCAGTCTTGAACGTGCCGTCTACGAAATAACGTTGAGCGTAGGTATAGTTAAAGTTACCAGTAAAACCTATACGACGTATCGTACTTTCATAGCCATAGGGAGAAGAACCCTCCAAATAACCTGTGGCAGCACCAAGGAATGCCATCTTAGGATTGGTCACACCTTCACCCGTCACTGAATAGTTTTCATATTTCTCCTCTGCGAGATTGTAGCCCAAACCCACATAAAGAGAATGCACATCGGCAAAGGTCTTGGAATAGTTGGCTGTAAGCGACAATTCATACTGACTGGTTTCACTGGTGCCATAGGTGTAAGTTCCCTTGCGACCATAGTCGCTTTGAGTATACTCATCAAACTTAGTGTTTTGAGCAGGCACATACACATCCGAACGAGTTTTCTGGCTCGTCACACCCAATGAACCACGGAAGAAGATGTCTTGGTTCAAATGCCATTCTATACCAAAGTTATTGGTAATGGTGGTATATTTGCTTTCATCTTTTTGGTCGAGCAAGGCATTATAGAGTGAATTGTAGATAGTTTCTGTTCTATTATTATAGGTGAAGCTATCAAGCGTTTTCTTCACTGAGCCATCCTCTGCATAAGGTGTATAGTAAGCATTGACCGAGGTATAGTCGCTAAACGAACCATAAGGAGAGTTCTTCGACTTGTTACTACTAATCTGCAAGTCGTTCTGGAATGTGAGATTCTTGTACTTATAGGAAAGGAATACACCGCCTGTAAAGGTGTTTCTCTCTGATCCTTTCATGGCACCATTGATGTTGTTATAGAGCAGATTGCCCGAATAGCGGAACACATCGTCACCGCCCTCTATGCGCAGACTGTGCTTGTGTCCGACACCTGTGTGGATAGGATATTTGAGCCAATAGGTGTCTACACCACGTGCCACATTCATCAAGCGAGAATTGTAAATATCATCCCACTCCTGCTGCAACGTATTGTAATTCTTCGTATAAAGCCCTGCCAAGCGTTCATAACGTAGTTTCTCGGAAGCATTCATTAGGTTATAGCCTGTCAATTCGGGAGATTCAATAGAGAGTGTTCCTTTATAGGTAAGGCGCAAACGTCCGCTTTCAGGTTTCTTTGTGGTGATGACCACCACACCATTGGCACCACGCGTTCCATAGAGGGCTGTAGCCGAAGCATCCTTAAGAAGGGTTATGCTCTCCACTTGATTCTCATCGAGATCGCTGAAGCGCTCCAAACTAATTTCAAATCCGTCCATCACAAAGAGGGGCAAATTGCTCGACACCAAACTATTGGTGTTGCTCTGCATGCTTTTCACATCATTGCCCAAAGCCGTGGAACCACGCATCGTGATGTCGGGCAACTTGTTGGGGTCACTACCCACGAGGTCGTTGGTTACAATGTTGAAACTCGGGTCGATGTTAGCAAGTGAGGACAACAGATTGCTATTACCAGCCTTTCTAAGTTCTCCTGCAGTCACTGTCCTCGCACTACCCGTATAGGATTCCCTACGTTTGTTGAACATACCTGTCACCACCACTTCGTTGAGCTGCGAAGAGTTGTCTTTCATTTTCACTACCAAGCCTCGCATGTCTTCTTGACACTTGAACATATAGGTAGAGGGATGCATACCCACAAAAGAGAAGTCTACATCCACGGCACGTCCTCGGTTGAGTTGCAGCACAAAAGTTCCATCGGCAGCAGTCACAGTGCCGATGTTATTGTTGTTCTTCACCTTGACAGACACACCTGGAAGTGCATCACCAAACTCATCAACCACACGCCCTTGAAGCACCACAGTGTTTCCATTGATAGGTGTTTTCGACAGACTCACTTGGTCAAACACATCAGCCTTTTTAGGCTTCACCGTTACAAAACGTCCCTCTACGACAAAGGTAAGGGGCTGTTTACCGATTACTTGCACCAAGGCTTTCTTGATGTCCTTCGTGTTTACCTTGCTCTGCGACTTCATGTTTTTGACGTCGTCGTAGGCAAACACAATCCGATAGCCCGTCATGCACTCCACCTTTTTCAAGGCAGAGGCGAGAGGCTCTCCATTGGTCACCACTTCCGTTTTCGCTTTATCGATAGTCTGAGCAGAAACCGTCACGTAAGCGGGAGTGATGAGAGTAGCCACCAATGACAAGGCGGCTAAACGATTCTCAATTTTACTCATAATCTTCTCTCTCTTTTCTTCAACTTATTTGTTGAATATTTGTTCTAATGATTCCTTTACCAAGTTTCCTTTCTTGATCATACCTGGTAGACTACCCAACGCTTTTCCTTGGGCATCGAGAACAAGAATAGTTGGGAAATTTTCTTCCAACTGATAACGCTGCACAATGGCATCACCTTGACGGCTCTTCACATCCACATAGACGTTGACATATTTGTTGTTAAGGTAGTCGGCAGCTTCTGCTTCATTGAAAGTATACTTAGTCATATAGTCACTGCGCCAATCCCCGTCAGAGAAATAGAGCATCACAGACCGATGCTTTTTGGATGCAGTCTTCAGAATGCGATTCAAATCAAGTCCTTTCTCAAACTTCACTTTAGTCACAGGGCAGGCTTGCGGCTTGTCCGTGAGATTCGCCTGACGCTCTGCACGAGCTTTTGCCTCGGCTTCTTTCTGCAGACGCATCATCATCACAGTTTGGTCTTCCTTTCCCATCAGTGCATCTGCAATGCTTTGTCCAAAATTCTCAATCGTGTTGCTACCAATAATACGGTTGTAATAGATACCATCTGGATTGATGATAAGATAGGTGGGAAATACGGTCACTTCATATTTCTCCATCAATGCCTTGGCATCGGGATCGGTGTCCATGTTGACGGAATAGTTGACGAAGGTATAGTTAAGCATATTACCTATGCGGGTATCTTTGAACGCAGTAGCATTCATTTTCTTGCAGGCACCGCACCAGTCTGCCCAAAAGTCAACGAAAATGCGCTTATTCTCACGCTTGGCAATGGCGAGCACGTCAGACCACTTCGTGTCTGCTCCCGTTATGAACTTTACACCTTTGCCTTCGTCTTGCACGGTATCCTCTTTCTTATCCTGACGGCGTACCACTTGTGACTCCTTCTCTTCATTTTCGGATACAGGCGGCAAGCCCTGAAGTATGCGGTTGCAACGACTAATGAAGTCTTCCTTGGGCATCATGCCCGAGAAACGACCCTTCTCCTTACCTTCAGCATCAAAAAAGATGAAAGTAGGGTAGGCGTTTACTTTGAATTCTTTGTTGCGGTCTGGACCTTCCCCATGTTCCATGTCAAGTTGCATACAAACAAAATGTTCGTTGAGATAGAGACCGAGGGTATCATTAGGGAATACATTTTGGGACATATAACGACAAGGACCACACCACAAGGTGTAGCAGTCTACCATCACTTGCTTGCCCTCCTGCTTAGCCTTAGCCAAAACTTCTTTGTAGGATCCTTTAAAAAACTTTGTTGGCGTATTCTGTGCCCAAAGGATAAGGGGCAAGAACAATAAAATACCTGTAATGAGTCTCTTTTTCATTTTCTTTATATGTTACGTAAAACTATTCACTTTATAAAGAAAACGACCAAAGAGATAGTTCGGGCACCCTTTTATTCAACAAAAATTGTATTGTTCTCTACTTTTATATTTTCTTTTGTAAGTTGTCTAAGCGTAGCAAGTGACATTTCGATGGATCCACGACGATCATACACATAGTGCAAACGGCGATTTAAATTGTTTGTGTCGTGACACACAACATTCAGATTATACCAAGACCCCATCTGCATCAAAATTTCGCGCAACGTGGCATTGTCAAAAAACTGAATGCCATCGCGCCAACAAGTCATATCGTCTACGTTCACATCCTTCACCTGCAACCGCCCTGAAGCGAGTTGGGCATCTTCTCCAGGAAACATCACTACCCGACTCTGATCTGAATGCACGCTCACCTTACCCTCTACAAGGGTCACATGTGTATCTGTTGCGGAATAACAACGCACATTAAACTGTGTGCCAAGCACCATGGTGTGCAATCCTTCAGCATTAACAATGAAAGGATGTTTTGCATCATGACTCACCTTAAAATAGGCTTCACCTTTGAGCTTTACCTCACGATTTTTCCCAGCAAAACGGGTAGGATAGGTGAGACTGCTTCCTGCATTGAGCCAAACCTCAGTGCCATCGGCAAGAGTTATCTTCATATCTTTCCCTTCGGGTACGACGAGGGTACAGATACGAGAAGTACGTTCTGCCACAACCTTTACATTTTTCTTATCGTCTATAGAAGAGGTTTCACCTTTCTCATCAACAATAGTGACTGAACTATTGCCCTGTCGAGCTGCATAAATAAGTCCATCGACATGAGAACCAAATAGGTTGCCCCACAACAACAACGCCACGACAACACAGGCAGCAACACCTGCCACCATCGCCCATAAGACGATAGAACGATGACTGCCATGATGATAGTCTAACCGCACAGACACACGCTGCCATTCAGCATCCACATCGGGAGCCGAACCTTGCTCTCGTAACAGGGCTTCTGTCACGAGTTGTTCCATGTCCGTCATGTCGTTTTCTTGTTGTGTCATAGTGCTATTCATCTTCTAATTATAGTGGATTTCATGACCACGTCTATACAAAAGCGTACAAGGTAATAGTTTTGGGTACCCCTTGCCCTTAATCTTTAACAAACTTTTTACGAAAGAAACTTAAGGCCTGCATCACGTGCTTCTTTACGGCACTCTCACTGATGTCAAGTTCTGCAGCCACCTCACGGTATTTTTTGTTTTTCAGATAGTGTTCGTCTAATATTTGCCGAGTGCGTGGAGTAAGTTGTCTCATGGCTTCACCCACCATCTTCACTTTCTCCTCATGCTCCATCCAGTCATCGCTCGTCTCTGTCTCTGCATAGCGCATCACATATTCGGCATATTTGTCATGAATAGATTGCTTTCGAAAATAATCGGCACATTTGTGACGAACCATCATGTAGAGATAATTGCGCAGTTCCTGCACTTCAAGTCCTTGCACGTTTGATGCTTTGAAAAGCATTTCGAAAGCATCAGCCACAACATCTCTGCTCACCTCCTCATCGTGCAAGATGCTGAAGGCAAGATAATAGGTGCGTGTGTAATTACTCCTAAAAAACTGTTCAAAATCTCTCTTTTCTCTCAATGTCGTCTCTTTAGACTTCAAGTGAATGCAAAAATACAAATAATCCATGATTAGAAAAGCACATCTCTATAGAAAACTTGTGGATTAGGCAAAAATCTTAGATAGTCTAAAAAGAAGTAACCAAAAGGGCTAAATTCCAAACGAGGAATCCAGCCCTAATTCTTTCTTATAAAAAATTTAGCGTACAGTAATAGCTTCTTACTCTCCAGAAAAAGCTTCAGCCTCGGCTGCTGCGATGATATCTTCACGTGACAATTCCCGCGGATTAGCCGAAATGTCACTCAAATCGAACTCATCGGTAATCGTTTCCTTTGTGGGTGATTTCTTCACCTCATCATCATTGCCATCTTGTGAGTAGACATGTTCTTTGAATACGGTGACATGTTTCTGCTCCTCAACGACAGGTTCTACGATAAGAAAATCGTCCTTAGGCTCTGTGTTGGGCACATCAAGCACGGGTTCTTCTTCCATCTTAGTACGATTGCCCTTAGCGGCAAAAACCTCATCAATGAACTGCGGTTCGCGGCGCAAACGTTGCAAGGTAAGCTTAGATGCCAATTGCTGACTTTCTTTCTTCGAGAATCCCGTACCTATGCCGCCTTCAAGACCTTCTATGAGCACCTGATAGCGAAATACAGGACTGCCATGTTCGTCTTTCTTTTGCTCCAACAACTTGTATTCCAAATTCACACGATTCTTCTGTGACCATTCAATCAGTTTACTTTTGAAGTTCATCTCCTTATATGCCACCTTGTCTATATTAATGAGTTGCGACAAGATACGGCGCTCCATAAACTTCATACAAGCATCGTAACCTCGATCCAAATAGAGGGCTCCCACAAGAGCCTCAAAGGCATTACCACCCAAATAACTATTGTGGGAATAGGTATGGCCACTGGAAAGAATAAGTTGGTTGATACCCATTTCTTGAGCAAGCTTGTTCAGCGTTTCTCGCTGCACAATCTTGCTGCGGGTATTAGTTAGAAACCCTTCACGCTTTCCAGGAAAATGTTGGTAGACAATATCACCTACGATAGCATCAAGGATGGCGTCACCCAAGAATTCAAGACGCTCATTGTTAACTGGTTTGCCCTTGGCATTGCGCCGAGATACGCTCTTGTGCATGAGCGCGAGCTTGTAATAACTGATGTTGCGGGGGTATACACCGATGATTTGGTGCAAAGACAAATAAAGCTCCTTCTCCTTGCGGAAAGGGAGCCTTATTCTATCAATGATGTTATTCAGCATATTTCTTGAAAATAACACAAGCGTTGTGACCGCCAAAGCCGAACGTGTTGCTCAATGCGGCACGCACGGTGCGCTTCTGAGCCTTATTGAACGTGAAGTTCATGTTGTAGTCGAGTTCGGGGTCATTGTCGCCTTCCTCGTGGTTGATGGTAGGAGGCACGATATCATCGTGTACGGCCATCACACAAGCCATAGCTTCAACAGCACCAGCTGCACCCAGCATATGACCAGTCATAGACTTGGTCGAGCTGATGTTAAGCTTATAAGCTGCATCGCCAAATACTTCCTTGATAGCTTTTGCCTCTGAAATGTCACCCACGTGAGTGGAAGTGCCATGTACGTTGATATAGTCGATATCCTCTGGCTTCAGACCTGCATCATTCAATGCTCTCTGCATCACGAGTTTTGCACCAAGTCCTTCTGGATGCGATGCTGTGATATGATATGCGTCGGCACTCTCGCCTTCGCCCACCATCTCAGCATAAATCTTAGCACCACGAGCCTTGGCATGCTCAAGTTCCTCAAGAATGAGGCAACCTGCACCTTCTGCCATCACGAAGCCGTCACGACTTGCACTGAATGGACGAGAAGCATGCTGTGGATCATCGTTGCGCGTAGAAAGAGCATGCATAGCATTGAAACCACCCACACCACAAGCACAAATTGCAGCTTCAGAACCTCCGCTGACAATAACGTTAGCCTTGCCCAAACGAATCAGATTGAACGCATCTGCAACAGCGTTGCTTGAAGAAGCACAAGCTGAAGTTGTGGTATAGTTAGGTCCATGGAATCCGAAGTGGATGGAAATCTGTCCTGATGCGATGTCTGCAATCATCTTGGGGATGAAGAATGGGTTGAATTTCGGACCTGCTTCCTTGTGGGTTGCATAATAAGTCACCTCATCCTCAAATGTGCGGATACCGCCAATACCGACACCAAACACGACGCCGATATTGTCTTTATCAACTGTTTCCAAGTCCAAGCCACTATCTTTCACACCTTGCATGGCGGCAATCATTGCCAACTGGGTGTAGCGATCAAGCTTACGAGCCTCCTTACGGTCAATGAAATCATTGACATTGAGGTCTTTTACCTCGCAAGCGAATTGTGTCTTGAACTGTGAGCAATCGAATGAAGTAATAGGTGCTGCACCGCTTACTCCCGCCAGCATATTCTTCCAAGTTTCCTCAGGAGTATTGCCAAGTGGAGTAACGGCACCAAGACCTGTTACTACTACTCTTTTCAATTCCATTATATGAATAATCGCAAACTAATTATTTTGCGTTCTCTTCGATGTAAGCGATAGCGTCGCCAACAGTAGCGATCTTCTCAGCCTTATCGTCTGGAATAGAGATACCAAACTCTTTCTCAAATTCCATGATGAGCTCTACAGTGTCGAGAGAATCTGCACCAAGGTCGTTTGTGAAGCTTGCTTCTGGCTTTACTTCAGCCTCGTCAACACCAAGTTTGTCTACGATGATTGCCTTTACTTTTGATTCAATTTCTGACATAATTGTAAGTTTTTAAATTGTTTATATTCGTTTTCTAACTAAAAAATCGAGTGCAAAGGAACAAAAATAAAACGATACTTGCAAATATTTTATATGAAAATACGCTTTTTCTTGCACAGTACGCTGTAAACTGTGCATATTTTCGAAGTGTTTAAAGAGAAATACGGCGTTTCTTTTGCGCTATTTTAATTAATTTCGTATTTTTGCAAGCATAATAAAAACAACAAATTATGTCATTTACAGACCTTTGTAACCATATTTTCAATCAAGCGATTCGTGACTATCACATTACCGACAACGTGGATACGCCTATCAACAATCCGTATGACCGCGAGTCTATTGAAAACCGCTTGTATCTGAAATGTTGGATCGACACCGTTCAGTGGCATTTCGAAGATATCATTCGCGACCCGCACATCGATCCTACAGAAGCGTTGTCTCTCAAGCGCCGCATAGATCGTTCAAACCAAGACCGTACGGATTTGGTGGAACAAATAGATTCTTATTTCCGCCAGTACTATTCTGATGTGAAGCCTCTGCCTGACGCTACCATCAACACAGAAAGTCCGGCATGGGCTGTGGATCGCCTATCTATTTTGGCGTTGAAAATTTACCACATGCGCGAACAGGCTGAGCGCACCGATGCTTCTGTTGAACACATCAACAAATGCAAGAGCAAGCTCGCCGTGCTTGAGGAACAACAAAAAGACTTGTCGACCGCCATCGACCAACTGCTCGAAGACATCAAACAAGGCAGGAAATACATGAAGGTGTATCGACAAATGAAGATGTATAATGACCCGGAAACCAATCCGGTGCTCTATCAGAAGAAATAAAGCCACCATTAATATATAGAAAAGTGAAGACCGAACATATCCTAATTATCCGTTTTTCGGCCATGGGAGACGTGGCCATGACTGTGCCTGTGGTCTATTCGTTGGCACATCAATATCCGCATGTTCGGATCACCGTGCTGAGCAAGCCATTTGCACGAGCTTTCTTTGAAAACATGGCTCCCAACGTGGGCTTCATGGGGGCCGACCTAAAGATGGAATATCACGGTATCAAAGGACTCAACACACTATACCGGCGACTGCATGCCAAGAAGTTCACAGCCATTGCAGACCTTCACAACGTGCTTCGCTCAAGCTACCTACGCATGCGTTTCAACTTGAACCACTATCGGGTGGCACACATTGACAAGCATAGAAAAGGCAAACGCGACTTGGTGAGCAAGCGTAACATAACGCAGCAGCCTTCATCTTTTCAAAACTATGCCGATGTGTTGGCAGAGCTTGGCTATCCTGTGAAGTTGGATTTCCAGTCTATTTTTCCACCGGAAGGTGGTAATCTGCGCCTGCTTCCCACCACTATCGGCCTAAAGAAACCATTCCAACAGTGGATAGGCATAGCCCCCTTTGCAGCCCATCAAGGTAAGATTTATCCGCCGTTACAAATGGAAAAAGTCGTAGAGATGTTGGTGGAAAAACATCCGAATAGCCGCATCTTTCTCTTTGGTGGTGAAGGACGCGAGAAAGAAATTCTTGATTCATGGACCATGAAACACAAGAATAGCATCAACGCCTCTGCCACACTCGGAGCATTACATCAAGAATTGGTATTGATGAGTCACCTTGATGCGATGGTTTCAATGGACAGTGCCAACATGCACCTCGCCTCGCTTGTGGGTACACCCGTGGTAAGCATATGGGGCGCCACACATCCTTATGCAGGCTTTCTCGGTTGGAATCAGTCTATCGACAGTGCGGTGCAACTGCCTATGGATTGTCGTCCTTGCTCTATCTATGGCAACAAGCCTTGCATGAAAGGCAATTATCCATGCCTTACACAGATTTCCCCTGAAACGATTGTAGAACGTATAGAGAATATACTCGCCAAGAAGTAGCATTTTTCAATGCTACTTCTTCTCTTTTACTCTTTCTTTGTGTTTCGATATTCCGATGGTGTCATGCCAGTAGCCTTCTTAAAGCACTTGGTGAAATACTTCGGGTCGGTAAAGCCCACTGTATAGGCTATTTGCGAGAATGGGTCTTTGGTACGCACAATAAGTTCTTCGGCTTTTTGAATACGTATATGCTTAAGGAACTCCACGGGTGTCATGCCCACTTTAGCCTTTAGTTTTCCATAGAACACAGAACGGCTCAGGTTCACAGCATCTGCCAACTCCTCTATCTTTAATTCCGAGTCACCGATGTGTTCACTCAAGTAATCCATCAGTTTCATCATCATCTGTTGGTCTGAATCAAGTATTTCCGATGGTGGCAAATGATAGATATCGGCACCAGTAGGCTCCTTTTCACGCCCAGCATCCTGTGCTTGCGCACTGCGGTTGTTATATTCCTCCAGCAACTGGTTTACCATGGTATGCAATGAAAGTGCTTTGTTGCGAAGTTCGTAGTAGCGTTTCACGGCATAGAGTATTCCTAAGAAGATGATCACATAGAGCATCTTTGCCCATATAGTTTCCCAGAATGTGGGTTGCGCATAGATGTTTAGTGCTGTGACATTGTCTGTCCACACACCATCAGCATTAGTACTTCTCACCAACAGACGATAGTGTCCATGAGGGAAGTTATTATAAGATGCACTATGCAGATGGTTGCCCAAATAGTTCCATTCCTTGTCCACGCCCTCCAGTTTGTAGGCATACTTAACCATATAGTTATTGGTATAGTCGAGTGCAGAGAAGTTGATATTAAAGTTTCTACTATCGCTTGCTATGCGAAGTTCTGGCGTATTGAGCAAGGGATGTTCCGTTTCTTCTCCTTGATACTGTATGCTGGTAAAGACTATCTTAGGCACATAGCTACTTTCTTTCATCGTAGTAGGATTGACGACAATGATACCTCCAAAAGCAGCAAAGGTAATGTTACCAGTCTTTCCGTCTCGATCGGGCTTTGCTTCCGACATTTCACGGTTTTCACCAAGATAGTTCGGGCCATACTGGCATAGGGTGTTGGTCTTGGGATCATAGAGAGATATATCACTCTCATGCACAATCCATAGTCTACCACGTCCATCTTCTACCATAGACTGAGCCATACCTTCAGTGCCGTTTTGTGCGTTCATCTTCACCGTAGAGAATTTTAGGTGTGGTTTCAGCAAGTTTTCCGACATGATTTCCTGAAGATTTCCGCCCAACGTAACCACAAAGATACGTCCATTGCGCATCACGCACGTCTGCATCACATCATTCGTGGCGAGTGATGTAGTGTCGTTGTGATCATAGAATTGTCCATAGTATTTGATATGCGAAGGATTGCCGAATTTGGCAGGAAAGGTCAACATGCCCGTGGCTGTCGATGCTATCATCACGCCATTCTTAGTTTGCGTAAAGCGTCTCACACGTGGGAAAAGGCCGAGAGGGTAGTTGTCTAGTCCTTTCTGGGCTGAGAGGAAGCGCACTTCACCTCCACGTTCGTCCACCAAATTGACACCACCCTTCCATGTAGCTACCCATATATGACCATATGAATCTTGGAACAAGTCAAAGATATCGTTATTGCTGAGTGAATATCCGTCACCTTTCTGATAGTGGTGCATAGTATTTCTGTCGAGTAAGAAAATGCCTTCTCCGCGCGTACCAATCCATATACGGCGCTTCTTATCCTCCAAAATAGTCATCACCTTACAGTCGGCAAGTTTCACAGGTTGGGTGCTCAAACTTCCCGTTGACGTGAGATAACCCATTCTTTCGCGCTCGGCATTGAGCACGATGACATATCCTTTTGCTGTGCCCAACAACTGATTGCCGTTGGAAAGCGTCAATACCGAACGTATTTCGCAATCGTTGCTTTCAATGGGAACAAACCTAAACTTGCTATATTTGAAATTGATGAGCACCAAATCATGGTTGCCTGCAATCCATACATTCCTTTGATTATCCTTGTATATCTTTTTAATCTCCATATTGCGGAGAGCCGAATTGTCCTTCAACTTCAGTATATAGGGGTGCAAATCGTGCGTTTTCTCATCATAATAACAGAATGCTCCACCATTGGGCATCACCCATATGGTGTGGTTTCTGTCCTCATGGAAAAACATAGAAGCGTCTTTCACAAAGCGATAATTCTCGTCCTCCTTATTCATCCATTGCATTTTGAGTGTTGTCATGTCTAACATCGTCACACCAGGACCCTTTCCCAACGCCCACACACGCTTCTTGCTATCGATGTAAACATCGGTTACCTCAGGACGCGGTTGTGCTGGATTCTGCACCGAAACCAATCGCTGACTACCTGTGCGAAGGTCATAGAGCAATATACCATGGTCAGTACCCACCACAAGACGTTGGTCTCCCATAGTGCGTACCTTATTAAATGCCATCCCTTGCTCTTTCAAAAGCGTCTTCACGCGCCCTGTATGCTCATCATAAACACCCAATTTTCCATCATATGAATAGAAATACACCTTGTCTGCTATAGTAAGAATGTTGTCGTAGATAGGAGGTATCACCACCTTTCCATCCTTCACACACGTACCTTTGTCGGTGAATATCCATTCTCTATTCTTCTTGTCAACGGCGATGCGAAATATTTTGGCACCACGCAAATTGCCTTTCTCAAACCTAACTATCTCCATGCCACGACCATCAGCAATCAGGTTTCCATCCAATTTCACAGCAATACGATGGTTACCATCTGCCAGTGCCCACACTGTCCCTTTGGCGCCGCGCATGAACTTACTGGTTGTCACGTCCTTGTTATATTTCTCCTTGAGGATAGCCGACACATCGAAAAAGCGGCACTTCTGCGTATCAAACAGACAGATGCGAAGGTCGTTGGTTGTTGACCACACACCACCATTCCCATCCGCAAAAAGGTGCATCATTCTGTTGGTGGTCAATATGCGGTTGTTTCCACGCATGTCACGGAAGGTAGTAAACTGATATCCATCATAATAACAAAGTCCGTTCCATGTAGAAAACCACATCATATGGTTATTATCCTCAGCGATACCCGAGATGATATTTCCTGCTAAGCCATCACGGATATTGAATTTGCGCACCTCACAATAGGGCTGTGCATACACTTGTGGCAGTAATGCCAAAAAGTAAAGAAATATCGATAGTCGTAATTTAGTCATCGTCGTGTCATTTTACTCTTGAAGTAATAGTGTTGCGAACACCCTTCATGCTGACAAGAAAAGCCTTAGCACTTCCAAACTTGAGAAACATGTCAAGACGCACTGGAACGTGATTGGCATCATCGGTAACATAGAAGCGCACCAGTTCTTTAGGCTTCCCTTCATTGTAATCTATATAGGAGAGTTGCAAACAGCGATACTTATGCCCATCGTCAGCCTTGACGACAGTCTTTCCCAAATAGCGCATTTGCTCTGTATCTATGTTCTTGCCATCAGCCATAGGAAACTTCATGACATATCCTTTCTTCCATCCTTCAGGATTAAACGAACGTGCCCGAAGAAACATGTTGAGCATGTCATAGATGCAATAGTCATACGTACCATTCTTCCACAAGTGTGTGCCATCATTCTGTTGACGATGCTGTTTGATATGACACTTGCCGTTGGGATAACTATAAAACACCTCGTCCACCGTATAGCGCTTGCCTTCACGAGCACCCTTGCGGAAATAAAGAGGAGCCATATCTGTAGTGGTATAGCAAAGCAACGTATCGCGTAATACGAAAAAATCGTCTACTTTTCCATTGCCACGAGTGGTCAAACTCGATCGATAAGCAGGTTTTCCTCCATACCGACTGGTCACTGTATACATCGAAGCATTACCAGCCTTCACCCATACAAACTTCCAGTTGTAATAGAGATTGTAAGTAAGAAATTCACCACCGCCAAATGCCGTATTGCGAAAAGTGCACTGGGCTGTTGCCGAAAGAGTCATCGACAACAACAAAAGTAATAGGGCTAGTGTCGCCGCCTGCCCCCTCAGCTTAACAGACAATAGTAAAGACTTCAGATGCTTCATATTTTTGGTATATATTGTATTCCCAATTTGCGGGCACGTTCCTCATTACGCCGTGTCACAGACTTCTTTTGGTCAGCCTTCTGCTTGGTTATCTCACTTGGTTTCTGATAACAGATATCACGAGCGGTGGGGTTCCACGTGCGGGTAACGTCCCATTTAGCCTTACATTCCAACTTTTCTGGATAATAGTAAACGGTTTCTGCCTGCCGTTGCTGGGCATATTCACCCGTGTCCCAAATGCCATTATGATTGCTATCAATGAACATTCGTGCATAGTATGAGCCAGGCTTCAAATAGAAGAATTCAGCTGCATTTCCTATCACTTGCACTTCCTTGATCACATGGTCCTGTTGATCGAGTAGCTGTACTATAGCTGTGGTATCTCCCATACCTGCAAGCGAGAATATCAAAGTGGCATATTCCTCTTCGCTACCTACCTTAAATCCTTGTTTATAAGCATTCGAAGACTTTCCGTAAATGTCCGTAAAAGCAGCCGAATCCAACTCCAAACTATACTCAACACCCGGTTTCCACTCTGCCAGAAGTTGGTAACGACGACCTGTAGATAGCGTGTCTTGGTGGAAAACAAAAGGTGTGCGATACCATAAAGTGTCGTGTTTAGCATATAGATGCAACTTCAGCGTATCACATTGCGACAACGGAGAAGGCATCGTAAAGGCAATGTTGCGGTCGGGATCAAGCACAGACGGCACGTCATATTTCACGGCAAGCGGATCTACAGGATACTTGGTTTCAAATGGTTGCCCGTCTTTCTCCAGTTTATCTTGTTTCTTTTTCCACTTCTCATATTCCTTCTGAAAATCTTTCATACGGCGCTCATAGGATGTCTTGGAGAGCATTTCCATCGTGTCGGTTTGCCATACAAGTGCACCCATAGAGTCGGTCATCAAATATTGAAGCTGCATTCGAAGTGTGTCTTGGTTCACGAGCAAGGTGTCTCGAAGCCAATAGGTGAGCGTATCACACTGCGGTGTAGTCTCTAGAATGAACGCATCTTTCTCATCGAAGTTAAGTCCTTTTATGCGTGGCAACTCCTTGTTTCCATAACTAAAAAACAAACTAAAGCGATCGGGATTGGCACGTTCGGTCTTCACTAAATAGCGATCTGTCTGCTTCTCGGTAAATGCACGAAGCACCACATCGTCGGGTAAGAAGTGGGTATAGTTGACCCTAACGATGGAGTCAATGCGGAGCGAATCGCGCCAAATGGTATCCTGTCGCACGTCGGGCTTAAACGTAGGCACAATAATAGAATCAGAAAAGGCAAGCATCTCGCTCTTTTGACTGAACATATAGTTGCCGTCCATATCTTGCAAAGCACACACTCTATACTTACCCGCCTTGACACCCTTGATAACAAAGATGCCCCTGCTGTCTGTGCGCGCCACGCGCAGCATGGGTTTATGAGTAAACGCCGAATCAGAAAGGTCGTTATAAAGTCCGACAAGAATGCCTTTGACAGGTTCCAAGTTGCTTGCATCAAGCACATGTCCCGACACCTGCAACGTGTCTATCTCGCTGCCTGTAGAAAAGCTATAGGTATAGTTACCCAACGGATTGCCCTCGTTGTTGTCCGATATGGCATCTGAGAAATCCACTGTATAGGTGGTATTCGGCTTGAGCGAATCCTTAATGCTCACACTGATGCGCTTTCCCTCTGCCTTGATTTCGGGAGCTTCCAATTGTGGAGGAGACACTACCACCTTTTCGGTAGCATTGTCAAGCTTGATATACTCGTCGAAATTGATGTATACCTTGCGCTGTTTCACGTTCACACCCTTGTCGTTGGGCGAACATCCGACAATGCGTGGCGGAGTCTCGTCATACCATCCACCATCGGGCTGTCCCATCTTGGCGCATGAATAGAAACTCAAGAGCAACAGCAAGGTGACAAAAAAGCCAACGCATCGCGATAGATTCGGTTTGTTTTTCTGCATGTATGGTTTATTGCTTTTGCGTGTTCAAAGCCAACAATTCATCAAGATGCTTGCGACTGTTAGACAACCTCGGCACCTTGTGCTGACCTCCCAACTTACCTTTACTTTTGAGCCAATCATTAAACAACCCCTCGCGTGCCTCGACTATCTCAAGGTGTTGCAAAGTGATATCCTTGTAGCGCTTTGCCTCATAATCGCTGTTTATTTCCTGCAACTTGCGGTCGAGTAAATCGGCAAACCGTTCTACACTGTCAGGATGTTTGCTGAATTCGATGAGCCACTGATGACGACACTTGGCATTATCGTCCATAAAGACTGGTGCTGCCGTGTATTCCTGCACTTCTGCACCCGTCTGTAGACAAGCATAAGCCAATCCTTTCTCGGCATTGTCAACAATGAGTTCTTCTCCGAAAGCATTGATAAAGTTCTTCGTACGACCTGTGATGACAAACTTATAAGGATCTTTTTGAGTGAACTTTACCGTGTCGCCAATCATGTAGCGCCACAATCCGCACGATGTAGAGATGAGCATAGCATAGTTCGTACCCACTTCCACACCCCAAAGTGGAACTACTGTAGGATTGTCTGAGCCAAATTCATCCATCGGGATAAACTCGTAAAACACATCATAGTCGAGCATCAAAAGCATGGCAGGGTCATTCGGATCATTCTGTAAACCAAAGAATCCCTCACTTGCATTATAGGTTTCCATATAGTGCATATCACTTTTTGTGATGAGCCGCTCGTATTGCTTGCGATAAGGGGTAAAGGCTATGCCACCATGAAAGAACACCTCAAGATTGGGCCACACCTCTTCTAGATGTTGCTTTCCCGAAATTTCCATTACGCGCACCAGCACCGAAAGCATCCATGAAGGCACACCACTGATGTTGGTCACATTCTTTTGCCAAGTTTCGGAAGCAATGCGGTCACGCTTCACTTCGAAATCAGAGAGCAGTGCAGTCTGCTTTTTCGGCACACGAATCAAGTTGACAAGTGGGTTGATATTCTCGATAAGGATGGCGCTCAAGTCGCCTACCAAACTGCCAGCTACATTATAGTTGGGTGAGTGACTACCACCTAGTATCAATCCCTTGCCGTCAAACATACGGCTCTTGGGATTGTTACGCAAATAGAGAGCCACACAATCGCGACCTCCAGCGTAGTGTATGTTATGCAGTCCTTCTGCAGAAACAGGTATAAACTTAGACTTATCGTTGGTTGTACCCGACGATTTGGCATACCATTTCACCGTTCCGGGCCAAAGCACATCGCTTTCGCCATGGCGCATACGGTCGATATCGCCTTTAAGTTCTTCATAGGTATTCACTGGCACATTGCGGGCAAAGTCTTCATAACCACGCATCATGCCATACGCATGATTACGCCCGTATTCTGTGTCCTTGGCCTCATTGAGCAGTCGGGAAAGCACTTGCTGTTGAAGTTCTTCGGCTCCATTTTGGTGTTTCTGGAGTTCACGCTGACGCTTCAGAAACGCTATTCGTGCTATACTTGTTAGACTCATATTTATAATAAGGTATATTTCGTTTAAGCCTACAAAAGTAATGCAAACTTTTCTAAATGCTTTGTTTTTTACTAAATTTAATGATTTCCATAGCGAAGTGCGCCATTTAAAATTCCGCACACAGTCTACGACTACAGATTAGTGTTTCTCTACACAAATGGCAAAAGGCGGAAAAAACATAAGAACAAGAGAATTATCATGCCAAAATTTTGTTTGCTTTCCTTATTAAAACTATCTTTGCAACAGCCTTATACCTTTAATTATGAATAGAATCAAGACTTTTCTTTCATCCATAGTCCTTCTTCTTGGACTCTTTGACTGTACTACTTTCATTGCAGCCAAAACCATTTTTGTAGCACCCAACGGCAATGACCATGCTTCTGGAACCATTGCCGAACCACTCGCCACACTGCCTGCCGCCTACCAACGAATAGCATCGGGTGACACCATCTGCTTTCGGGGTGGTGTTTACAAGATAGACGACAGTCAGATTATGAGAAACAACGGACACTACGCCTTCGTGTTTGCTCTCGAAAAAGGTGGCACAAGCCAACGGCGAACCTGCGTGATGGGCTACCCAGGAGAGCGTCCCGTTTTCGATTTCTCAGCACTACAACTCAACGGACGCACACGTTTTGGCGCATTCTATTTGGGTGCCGACTACTTGCATCTGCGCAATTTCGACATCGTAGGTGTGCCTGTTCGCATGAAAGGACATACCCAATCGGAATGTATCAGTGCACGCAAGGGGTCGCATTGCATCGTGGAAAACATCGCCATGCACGATGGTATGGCCATTGGATACTATCAGACCACAGGTTCATACAATCTGGTTGTCAACTGTGATGCCTACAATAACTATGACGATTATTCCGAGGGATGGTATGGTGGAAACACTGATGGCTTCGGTATTCATGTGGAATCGCCCGAAGATGTGGGCAATGTGATACGGAATTGTCGTGCTTGGCGTAATTCTGATGATGGCTTCGACCTGATAAGATGTGCAGCTCCAGTAGAGATAGACCACTGTTGGGCTTTCTACAACGGCTACCGTTCCACTGCCGACCCTTACGATACGGAAACCTTTGAACGTGCTGGCGACGGCAATGGGTTTAAGGGTGGCGGATGGGGAATGCGCAGTGACGCCTACAGATGTCCCACACCTTGCCCCACTCACTATATCCACGACTGTGTGGCTTTCCGCAATAAAGCCAACGGATTCTATGCTAATCACCACCTTGGCGGCAACATTTGGATGCGCAATGTGGCGGCAGAAAACCAACGGGATAACTTCAATATGGTGAACCGCAAAGGCAAATCGATGGACGAATGCTATGATGTGCCAGGCTATGGTCACACACTTACCAACAATGTTTCGTGGATTCCCAACAAAGAAGACTTGTCCAACTGCAATACAAATGAATGTAAACTGCAAAATAATGTCTTCGGTAAGGATCAAGAAAAGGCAGATAGCACTTGGTTTATCTCCACAAATCCCAAAGATGTGTTTGCTCCTCGCGATGCCTATGGCAACCTGCCCGACATGCCATATCTGCAACTAAAACCCCAAACAACGACTGATGTATCAGCACTGAACGACAAACTATTCCATCAATACTGGCAGGTAGAAGCAGAAGACAACGGTAGTAAGGTGACCTTCCATGGCGATACCTGCGAGATTATTGCACCCAAAGGACTCACCTTATGGCGCAAGCAAAAGATGACGGCAGGCACGACCATAGAGTATGATGCATGCGTAACGAACGATCGTCTGAGCGACATGAACCTCTTTTGGCTGGCAAACGACCAAAAAGAGAAAACCATTTGGCAACGTGCCAAGTGGCGCAACGGCATCTTTAACCGTTGCTATACGCTGCAGATGTACTACTTAGGATATGGCGGCAACAACAACCGAACCACTCGCTTCCGCCGTTATACGGGTGATGAAGCTGGTGTTATGGATAAAAATCTTCGCCCTGCTATTCTGAAGGAATACACAGACCCTGCCCATCTGCTCACTGCCAACCACTGGTATCACGTAAAGATAAACGGAGAAAAAGGGCACGTGCGCATATTTATCGATGGCGAATGTTTGGTGGATTATGCCGACCCCACACCTTTGGAAAGCGGTTGGTTCGGTTTCCGCACCACACATTCACGCACGTTCATCACCAATTTCAAAGCATATTAAGGCTGTTCAACCATTTGTTTGAATAGTTCACGCATGCCTTCACTGGCTCCTTTCTGAATGAACGTGACGGGGCGTACACCTCCCGTACGCACTTCTTCGGGGTCTATCAAGTAGACAGGAGCCTGACGAGGCACATACTGTACCAATCCTGCAGCAGGATACACATTGAGCGAAGTGCCGATAATCACAAAAATGTCGGCTTGTTCGGCAGCTTCTATCGCAGGATCCATCATCGGCACACTCTCTCCGAAAAAGACTATAAACGGGCGAAGCAAAGTGTTGTCGCCAGCTTTCGTACCTAGTACCACCTCTGGATTTTCCTCTGTCAACGTCTGAATGAAATGCGGATTATATGGGTCACGACTTGAGCACACCTTTGCCAACTCCCCGTGCAGATGGATTACATGTGACGAACCCGCCTTTTCATGCAAGTTGTCCACATTTTGCGTAACCACCGTCACATCATAATACTTCTCCAATTCAGCAATCAGACGATGCCCCTCGTTAGGTTTGGCTGCAAAGAGCTTGCGCCGCAACATATTGTAGAAATTGGTGACAAGCTCAGGGTCACGCTCCCAACCCTCGTGCGTGGCTATCTGTTCCACAGGATAATTCTCCCACAAACCATCACTACCACGGAATGTTTTGAAGCCGCTCTCTACCGACATGCCAGCTCCAGTGAGAAATACTAATTTCTTTTTCATATTGTGTCCTCCACATTAATTATATACAAAAATACATATTTTTCCGCAATTGCAACTACTCTATGGAACAAAAGCACTATCTTTGCACCACATTTCTAATAATCATACATAAATACTAAACTTTTTTATGGACAAAGTAAGTTACGCCGTGGGACTGACTATCGGTCAACAACTCGCACAAATGGGAGCTACCGAAATTATCGCTGAAGATTTCGGTCTTGCAGTAAAAGATATGTTAGCAGGCAAAGAAAGTAGAATTCCAGAACCAGAAGCACAACAGATAATACAGAAATTCTTCCAAGCACAAGAAGCTAAACAACGTGCTATAGCCGAAGAAAGAGGCAAAGAAGCACGCCAAGAAGGTTTAAAATACTTGGAAGAAAATGCCAAGAAAGAGGGTGTTATCACGACGCCAAGTGGCTTACAATATAAGGTAATCAAAGAGGGAACAGGCAAAAAACCTACAGCTAACGACAAGGTGAAGTGCCACTATGAGGGTATGCTCATCGATGGAACTATGTTTGACAGTAGTCTTCAGCGTGGCGAACCTGCCGAATTCCAACTCAACCAAGTAATCAAAGGATGGACAGAAGGTCTTCAGTTGATGGCAGAAGGTGGCAAATACCGCTTATTTATTCCCTATTCGTTGGCTTATGGAGAGTACGGAACAGCAGGCACCATACCACCTTTCGCAACACTTATCTTCGATGTAGAACTCATTGAAGTGCTTTAAACCACTTTTGGAAAAACAGATAACAAGTATAAAATGAAGAGAATTACATTTATAGCCGCTTTGGCTATCGGTGCTGCCGCTATTACTGGTTGCGGCAACTCTACTCCAAAGGCCGACTTAAAGAACGATGTAGACTCCTTGAGCTACGCTTTCGGTCTTGATCAGGCACAGGGTGTGAAGGAATATCTCACACGTATGGAGGTTGACACAGCCTACATGGCTGAATTCGTAAAGGGTCTGAACGATGGTGCCTTTGGCGCTAACGATAAAAAGAAGGCTGCTTACAACGTAGGTGTAAGCATCGGTATGCAGCTTGCCATGATGCAGAAGGACGCTAGCAAGAAGATTTTCTCAGGCGATTCCACCAAGTCTTTGAACATGAAGAATCTTGTAGCTGGTTTCGTTAGCGGTGCTACCGGCAAGAATGCAGCTATGGACGTGAACCAAGCTCGCATGATTGAGCAGACCATTTCGCAGGCTATTATGAAGAAAAGCATAGAGAAAGAATATGGACCTAACAAGGTGAAGAATGAAAAGTTCATGGCCAACATTGCCAAGCAGGCTGGTGTGAAGAAGCTCGCCAATGGTGTATGCTACAAGGTCATTACCGAAGGTTCAGGCGATATCCCTGCCGACACTTCTGTAGTAAAACTGAACTATGAAGGCAAAACTATCGATGGCAAAGTGTTTGACAGTTCTTTCGAACGCAAGCAACCTGCTACGATGCCTGCTAATCAGGTTATCCCTGGTTTCACAGAGGCTCTTACTCACATGCCCGTTGGCTCTACATGGGAGGTTTACATCCCTGCTTCTCAAGCTTACGGAGATCGTGATATGGGACAAATCAAGCCTTTCTCTGCGCTAATATTCAAGATTCAAGTTCTCTCTATCGAGAAATAATTTGAAGGAAACATATACGATGAACAAGAAAATCATGACATTTGCGCTCGCCTCCTTGGTGGGCGCATCTTCAATGTGGGCATTGCAACCCGTGAAGAAAGGGGCGAAAACGGTGAAGAAAACTGTCGCTCCCGTGGAAAAAGTAACCCTGAAATCAGGGTCCGACTCGCTCAGCTATGCTGCTGGTATGGCGATGACAGACGGACTCATGAGTTATCTGAAAGGTTCGCTCGGTGTGGATAGCGCTAACATGAAAGACTTTAAGCGCGGACTGCAAGAGTCATTGACTAATAGTAAAAAGAAGGAATACCAAGCCTATCTCGCTGGTTTGCAAGTAGCATCTATGCTTGAGTCGAGAATGATACCCGGTGCCAAGAACGATTTCAAGGACGCTAAGGATTCCATCAACACCGACATGTTGCAAAAAGGATTCCTTGCAGGCATTGACGGCGACCACACCTTGATGGCGCAAGAGGGTGCCAGCAAACTGTTTAAGGAGCGTCGTGAAGCTGAACAGAAAGCCAAAACCGAACGCCTCTATGGCGACAACCGCAAAGCAGGTGAACAGTTTCTCGCTGAGAACAAGACCAAAGAAGGTGTGCAAACACTGCCCGACGGACTGCAATACAAGGTGCTCGTGAAAGGCGAGGGTGAAACACCGAAGAACACAGACCGCGTGACAGTGAGATATGAAGGTAAATTGGTAGACGGCAAAGTGTTTGATAGTTCATACAAACGCACTCCCAACACCACCACATTCCCCGTGAATGGTGTCATCAAAGGTTGGACTGAGGCGTTGACAATGATGCCTGTAGGCTCCACATGGGAACTCTACATACCTTATCAGTTGGCATACGGCGACCGCGAAATGGGCGGCGACATTAAGCCTTATTCGGCACTTATCTTCAAAGTAGAGTTGGTTTGCATCGGTGATCTTAAGCCCGAAGCAGAAAAGCCTGCGGCAGAAACAACCTCGAAGAAAGACGCTAAAAAGGACAAGAAAGACAAGAAGAGCAATAAAAAATAGTTTCCAGCCATCCCTTGGGATAATGTGAAAGAAAGATAGGAAAGACGTTACGGAAAAAATAGTCCGTAACGTCTTTTGTTTGTATACCTTATTAAAAACCTGAAAGTTTAATTTATTTTTATACCAAAATGTTGCCCGTTTCATTTTTAATGTATACTTTTGTTCTATTATATCAAGC
Organism: Clostridium sp. CAG:302; assembly: GCA_963658165.1. GTDB lineage: Bacteria > Bacteroidota > Bacteroidia > Bacteroidales > Bacteroidaceae > Prevotella. Next base: position 23,247 of record CAVKQP010000006.1, read on the forward strand.
TAATGATAATAAAAAAATAGATGTATATGGAAAAAATAGACAATCTTGACAAGAAGATTCTCGGCATTCTTTCACAGAATGCACGTATTCCTTTCAAGGACGTAGCTGCAGAATGTGGTGTGTCGCGTGCCGCCATTCACCAGCGTGTACAGCACCTCATAGAAGACGGAGTCATCACTGGAAGCGGTTTCGACGTAAATCCAAAAAGCCTAGGCTACTCCACCTGCACCTATGTGGGCATCATTCTCGAAAAGGGAAGCATGTATAAAGAGGTGGTGGAACGCCTGCAACACATTCCTGAAATCGTGGAGTGCCACTTCACAACAGGTCCCTACACGATGCTCGCCAAACTTTACGCACGCGACAACGAGCAGTTGATGGATTTGCTCAACAACCAGATGCAGACCATCCCTGGCGTGGTTTCCACCGAAACACTCATCTCACTCGAACAAAGCATCAAGCGCGAAGTGCCTGTGAAAATAGGGGAAAAATAACACATCTTCTGATGTAATAGCCACTGTGCTTCCTTGTTTTGAGGAAGCACAGTGGCACTTTTTAATCTACACATTTCCTTTTTTCTATGGAGAACTATAATCTGCAGACACATCTCAATGAGATTTACAGCAGTTATCCTGAAGCCCCACACAAACCCATCATCGGTATTACAACCAATTACTGTGACGGAGACGCCACCTTACGCGACCGCTACTACCAACAAGTAGTAGCTGCAGGCGGCATTCCCATGCTCATACCGCCCATTGCAGACACCGATGTCATTGTCAACACACTGGAACATTTGGACGGTCTGCTGCTCACTGGCGGTGGCGATTTCAATCCTCTTTGGGCCAATGAAGAACCTGTGCCCACCCTTCATAGCGTCAATAAGGCCCGCGATTTGCCAGAGTTGCTGATTACAAGTCTGGCTTTTAACCGACAGATACCTATGCTCGGCATCTGCCGCGGCATACAGACGATAGCTATGGCATTGGGTGGAAAAGTGATCCAAGACATCGTTAAGCCCACCATTAAACATTCGCAAGACGCAGACCGCACAGAGACTACCCATAGCGTGAACATCGTCAAAGAATCCATGATTCATGGTGTATATCAGTCTGATCGCATCTTTGTCAACTCGTTTCACCACCAGGCAGTGGGCGATACTGGCTCTCGCCTTCGCGTGACAGCTACTGCTGCCGATGGTGTAGTGGAAGCGATAGAAAGTAGTGAACATAAACCCATCATCGGCGTGCAGTGGCATCCCGAATGGTTGGAAGCCGACGGACGCAAACTATTCACGTGGTTGGTAAACGAAGCACAACTCTTCATGCAAGCCAAAGCGCTCCACAAACGTGTGCTCACACTCGATAGTCATTGCGACACACCCATGTTTTTCCCACAAGGAATCCACTTTGAACAGCGCGACCCACGCATACTCTACGATCTGCACAAGATGACCGATGGTCGTCAAGATGCCGTGACAATGGTCGCCTATCTGCCACAACCGAAACTCGGCGAGAAGTTTTCCGACATTGCACCCTTCAAGGTGAGCGGTCCAGCAGCCTATGCCGACCTCATCTTCGACAAGATTGAAGACATCGTAGCCCACGATTCCAACTACGTAAGCATAGCCCGCACACCCGCCGACCTGTATGAAGACAAGCGCAAAAACCGCAAGAGCATCATGCTCGGCATAGAGAATGGATTGGCTTTGGAGCATGATATCCAAAACGTAAGGCATTTCGCACAACGTGGGGTAGTGTATATCACACTCTGCCACAATGGCGACAACGACATTTGCGACAGTGCCCGCGGATGCAATACTCACCATGGTGTGAGTGAATTCGGCGAGAAAGTGATACGGGAAATGAACGATTGCGGCATCATGGTAGACTTGAGCCATGGCGGCGAAAAGAGTTTCTATGATGCGTTGGAGATAAGCAGAACACCCATTGTATGCTCACACAGCAACTGTAAAGCACTGTGCGACGTGCCACGCAACCTCACAGACGACCAGTTGCGCGCCCTTGCCAGCCATGGCGGCGTAGCACAAACCACCCTCTATCATGGTTTCTTGCGCCAAACAGGTGAGGCTTCTATACTTGATGCCATAGCTCATCTGGAGCATGCCATCGCCATCATGGGCATTGACCACGTAGGGTTGGGGAGCGATTTCGACGGCGATGGCGGTGTGAAAGGCATTGCCGACGCATCGGAACTCATCAACTTTACCATCCAACTACTGCGCCGCAAATATAGCCAACGAGACATTGAAAAGATATGGGGCGGCAACTGGCTCAGAGTGATGAACCAAGTGCAAGCCGCCAAAAAACAATAAAACATCAATCATATGAAACACTTATCATACCTAAGTTCATTATTCATCAGCATGATCATTATCTGTTCATGCGCCTCATGCAAGAGTACGAAGAAGAACAATGACATAGTTGCCACCGAACACTTGGAGCCTATCGGTCCGAAATTCAACCCCGACTCAGCATTTAGTTACTGTAAAACACAGTGCGACTTCGGTCCGCGCGTGATGAATAGCGATGCCCACGAGAAGTGCGGCGTGTGGATAGCCGACAAGTTCAAACAGTTTGGTTGCAAGGTAACCGAACAGAAAACCACCGTGAAAGGTTGGGACGGCAAGGATTTGAGATGCACTAACATCATTGCAAGCTACAAGCCAGAAGCCACCACCCGCATACTTCTCTGTGCCCACTGGGACAGTCGCCCATGGGCAGACAACGACCCAGACTCCACCAATCACCACAAACCAGTGATGGCAGCTAACGATGGTGCCAGTGGTGTGGCTGTAATGCTCGAAATAGCACGCCTCCTGAATAAAGACAAGAAGCTGAATATCGGTGTAGATTTTGTTTGTTTCGATGCTGAAGACTATGGTACGCCCTATTGGACAACCGACGATGAACACTCGTGGGCACTGGGTGCACAGTATTGGGCAGACCATGCTAAAGGCAACTACGAAGCTCGCTACGGCATCCTACTCGATATGGTGGGTGGACAAGGTGCCACGTTCTATCAGGAAACCATGTCGAAAAAATATGCACAACCCATTGTAGATAAAGTGTGGAATGCCGCTCGCGCCGTAGGTTTCGGTAGCATGTTTACCACGCAAGAGGGTGGTGCCATCACCGACGACCACATTCCTGTGAACCAAAAGACTGGAATTCCCACCATCGATATCATACCTTATTACCCCGACTGCGAACAGAGTTCGTTCGGTCCTGTATGGCATACAGTGAAGGATGACATACTTAACATTGACAAAAACACCCTTCAAGCCGCAGGACAAACCGTCATACAGACATTGTATAGCGAAGAGTAGAAAATAAGCTATCATCCTTCCGCTTCAAATAAGTATGCCACTAAGGCATCGTAAAGCTACGACTTATCACTCGTAAGTATGCCTTTTACGATGCGTTAGTGGCATACTTCGTATTCGTAAACGGCAGAGTGAGGATGGTTAAAGAAAAATGTAAGGGACTAACCATCACGGTCAGCCCCTTACCAACACATATTATATAAAACCCTAACACAGTTCAATAAGAAAAATTTCAGTGTCATTCATTGGGTAGAACTCCATGGTTAGGAATTCACCAAATCATTAATATTTTGTTACTAAAGTATTTGTCTTAGTTTGATTTAGTATCTTTTTTCGACCGCAAAGATACAATTTAATTATCAACCATCCAACATTAAACAAACATATTTTTCACTTTTATTGAAAAATTGTGCCATTTAACCACCTTTAGAG
>CAVKQP010000007.1:0-8599 GCA_963658165.1 Clostridium sp. CAG:302
ATCTGAATAAAGTGGTGACGTTGAAAGTGAAAGGAACCATCAATAGCTACGACATCATGGTGATTAGAAACAAGATGCCGAATCTGCACTACCTTGATTTGTCGGAAGCAGACATCGTCGCAAATGACTATGAATACTATACGGGGTATCATACCACCGACAGTGTGGTAGGTGATAGGGCGTTCTACAATTTATCAAAGTTGGTGACTATAAAATTGCCGAATAGTGCTAAGAAGATTGCAAACTATGCTTTGGGAAATTGTCAAAATTTGAAAGATGTGGCTTTCCCCACTAGTCTGAAAGAGATAGGTTCGGGTGCTTTTAGAAGTTGCAGTGGCCTAAAAGAAGTTGTTTTGCCTTCGGGACTAGAAAAAATAGAGAGTTCTGCATTTGCTTATTGTTCCCAATTAGCTCATGTGGAATTTCCTCCCACATTGAAATCTATCGGTAGTTATGCTTTTCAAAATTGCTATGCGTTGAAAAACATAGAACTGCCGGGATTGGAAGAGATCAATTATAGTGCTTTTTCTAGCTGCTCAAGTCTGACGGAAGTACGTGTACCAAGTACCTTGACAAGTATTGGTAATGAGGCTTTTGCAAGTTGTAACAAACTTACAGATGTGTACACCTATACGGTAGAGCCAGTAAGCATTGTGCAAAATACGTTCTCTAACTATGCTACGGCAACGCTGCACATCCCGACACAGAGTCGTGACAACTACTACTGGAACACCGAGTGGAGCCAGTTTAGCAAGTTGGTGGACTTCGACGAGCCTTACAAATACTTCTACTTGAACAAAGAATATACGCTCAACGACCGTTTCGATGGCACACCAGACATCGATGTGAACCCCGGCGGTGGACTTATCCTGCCCGATGACCAAGACAAGGGCGACCAAGAAGCCGACACCGTTCATGTGAAAGGCGACGGCAAGAACTGGGCAACTATTCTTGCTAATGGCAATCTCAACGCCAAGGGCCTCTATATCGACATCACCATCAAGGCGAACAAATGGTATTTCTTCTGCTTCCCCTTCCCCGTGAAGAAAGACAACATCTTCTGCGGAAAAGGCACCAAGTATATCTTCCGCTACTACGACGGTGCTGTGCGTGCTGAAAAAGGCAAAGGCGGATGGACCGATGTGCCTGCTGGCGACACCTATCTGAAGGCTGGCAAGGGTTATATCTTCCAGGCTTCGCTCGACTGCACGCTCTCCATCAAGATCGAAAAGAGCGACTTCGGCAAACTGCCTAAGGTGGATGTAGACACGAAACTCGACATCCATGCTTCAGACAACGAGCAGAACGCCAGCTGGAACTTCATTGGTAACCCCTTCACAGGCTTCTTCAACATCAACGATATGGGCTACGACAGTCCTGTGACACGCTGGAATAGCGATAGCAACACCTACGAGGCATTGCGTCCAGGCGACGATGACTACACCTTCCATCCGTTTGAAGGCTTCTTCGTGCAGCGCCCCACCGACCAGAGCGAAATCACTTTTGCTGGTGACGACCGCATGACACAGACCGGTAGCGAGAAGCGTGCAGAGACTGCCGCACAGAACTCACGTGTAAACGGCACGTTCAATGTAGACCGCCAGTTGGTCAACCTCACCCTCACCGACGGCACCACCACCGACAAGACCCGCGTGGTGTTCAACCAAGCCAAGAGTCAGCAGTATGAGATAGACTGCGATGCTGCCAAGTTTGAAAGTGCCGATGCCACCGAACTCTATAGCGTGGAGGCACAAGGCGGCAAGCTCGCCATCAACGAGCGCCCAGAGGGTAGCGTGCAGTTAGGCTATCGCGCAGCCAAGGCAGGCACCTATACGCTTGCTGCAGCTCGTATGGATAAGCCCGTGCTGCTCCGCGACAACGCCCTGCAGATCACCTACGACTTGACCAGCGGCGACTATGAGTTCACCTCTGAGGCAGGCACCTTCGACAACCGCTTCATGCTCCTCGTAGACAAGAGTGCCACTGGCATTGCCGACATCGTGAAGACTACGGGTGTGAATATCAAACCTTGCGACAGCGGTATCAACATTACCAACCTCAACGGCAATACCTTGCACGTGTATGGCGCCAATGGTGCACTCTTCGCTACACGCAGTGCGGACGGATTCCTTCAGTTGTCGAAAGGCGTGTATGTGGTAGAGGTAGCAGGTTTGAAGACCAAGGTAATGGTGAAATAACGTGCAGTCTATGACTTTAAAACGACAAATGAAACGATGGCTCATGACCGGGTTGCTGCTCCTTGTGGGCGGCACCTTGGTCGTTGCCTCGGCACAAGACGACTATAATCCGACCAATCCGCCAGAGCCCAATGCCAACTTCAAGGTGACGGTGACCTCGGCACATGGTTATGCTTCGGGTAGTGGCACCTACAAGAGTGGCGATGTGGCGCACATCAGCACCTCGTCCTACAACGAGAACTACACGTTCGCCTATTGGACACTCAACGATGAGAAGTACACCGAGGAGCAGTCGTTCAGCTACACCGTGGCAGATAGCAAAGCCCATTTCGTAGCCGTCTATGATTTTACTCCCGTAGATCCTGCCGAGCCCGTTGCCCCCAACACCTATCGACTCTATCTGCAGACCGACTTGGAAGGCAGTTGTTCGTTCAACCGCACCAGCGGTGCCAAGGCGAAAGCAGACAGCTATGTGAAGGTAAGTGCCATTGCCAGTCCTGGTTATCAGTTCAAGGGATGGTATCTCAACGGCGTGAAGCAAAGCGACAACCTCACGTTCAACTACTACATGACGGCTGCCAACACCACGCTCGAAGCCCGTTTCGTCTACAATCCCGACAGTCCCGATGAGCCGAGCAGCGACGATAGCCAGAGCGGCAACATCTCGAAGAACAAGGTGGGCGACGTGAATGGCGATGGCGAAGTGAACACGGTGGATGCCGTACTGCTCATTAACCACTATGTGAACGGCACTGTCAGCACCCTCGACAAGAACGTTGCCGATGTGAACAACGACGGTGAGGTGAACACGGTCGACGTGGTGAAACTGATTAACAACTATGTGAACAATGAATGAACGGATGAAGAAAACCTACGAAACACCCTCCCTCAGTCTGCTCAAGACGGAAGTGGAACACGATATGCTGGCAGGAAGTGATAAGCTGACGGTCTCTAGCGACTCAGCCAACAAGAAATATCAGGTGTTGTCCAACATCCAAGAGTGGATGGAAGAGGAAGAATAAGCTCCATCAACGATGATGGAAAAGCATAAAAAGGGGGAGCCAAACGCTGTGAAGATGTGCGTTTGGCTCCCCCTTCTTGATGGGTGGTTGTCAAGCAGAGGCAGACTAACGATGCGTAACACTGCCTCCTGCGGGTGCTAACACTGCCTCTGAAGCATCGTCACACTGCCACTTAGGAACCCGAGCTTCCTATGACAAGGCGACGCGCATGTATTGGCGTACTTCTTTGCGGGCGAGATAGAGCTTGTTTTCTGCCGTTTTATATTTCATGCTCAGCTCTTGGGCTATCTCGCTCACCTTCTTTCCATCCTCGATGTTCATGCGGAGAATGCGACAACTGTGCTCGTCGAGACGCGCCAAACTCTTTTCGAGCAAGAGGTTGGTCTCGTGTGCCGAGATGACCGACAGTCCGTCTTCACTCGTCGGCTGCCCCGACAGATAGTGCTCGTGGCGTTCCATGCACTTGAGATGGCGCCATCGGTCGTAGAGCAGATGGCAGAATGTCTGATAGGCGAGGGCAGGCAAGGTGATGGCGGAGATCATCTTGTCGGTGCGGAGCAAGCGCATGAAAACGTCTTGCACCAAATCTTGCGCTTCGTCGGCGTCGATGCCCCTTCTTGTCGCCCAGTCCATGATGGTGCTCCGGTGGGCGATATAATATTCGGTGATGGCTTGATTATTGTTTTTCATCATATGTTTTTCAGATTGAAATCTGTAGGTTTCCCGTGGTTTTGTGGTCGCAAAGATAAGTACACACCGCAAATATGAGGGGGATTTTATTACGGAAAAAGAGTAAAAAGCAACCGTTTTACCTTTTTCTTGCAATATATCCCCGTGTTTGAACCGATTTCGCATTATCTTTGCACAAACAAAATCAATAAAACCAAAACCACTTTATGAACAAACGAATCATCACATTATGCGTTTCCATGTTGGCAACTTTGGGCTGCGTAGCCCAGACGTTACCCTATCAGAATCCCACACTTTCGGCAGAAGAACGGGCGGCAGACTTGTGCTCACGCCTCACGCTGAAAGAGAAGGCAGCCATCATGAGAAACAGTTCGCCCGCCATTCCACGGTTGGGCATCCCCCAGTTTGAATGGTGGAGCGAGGCTCTCCACGGTGTGGCACGCAACGGTTTCGCCACCGTATTCCCCAATACCACAGGCATGGCATCCTCTTTTGACGATGCCCTCTTAGAGCGCATCTATACCGCCATCAGCGACGAGGCACGCGCCAAGAACAACTTGGCACGCCACGCTGGAGCCATCAAGAAATATCAAGGCTTGTCTATCTGGACACCCAACATCAATATCTTCCGTGACCCCAGATGGGGACGCGGACAGGAAACCTACGGAGAAGACCCCTACCTGACCACTCGCATGGGACTGGCAGTGGTGCGTGGACTGCAGGGAACAGAAGACTACAAATATCGTAAACTGATGGCTTGTGCCAAGCACTTTGCCGTGCATAGCGGACCAGAGTGGAACCGCCATAGCTTTAATCTGGAGAACCTGCCCGAGCGCGACCTGTGGGAAACCTATCTGCCCGCCTTCAAAGCCCTCGTGCAAAAGGGAAATGTGGCAGAGGTGATGTGCGCCTACCAGCGCATAGACGGTCAGCCGTGCTGCGCCAGCACCCGCTATCTGCAGCAAATCTTGCGTGGCGAGTGGGGGTTTAAGGGCATGGTGGTGAGCGACTGCGGCGCCATTGGCGACTTCTTCCGTCCCGGCCGTCATGGTTTTTCGAAGGATGCGGCTGAGGCTTCTGCCAAAGCGGTCATCGCAGGAACGGACGTAGAGTGTGGCGGCAACTATGCTTCGCTGCCTCAAGCAGTGAAAGAAGGACAAATCACAGAGGAGCAAGTCAACACGAGTGTGAAGCGTTTGCTGAAGGCGCGCTTTGAATTGGGCGACTTCGACGATGAGTCGCTCAACAAGTGGGCGCAGATTCCAGCAAGTGTTATCGCCTCACAACCCCACAAGCAGTTGGCACTCGACATGGCGCGCGAGTCTATGGTGCTGCTGAAGAACAACGGCATCCTGCCCCTCGCCAAGCAAGGACAGAAAATCGTGGTGGTGGGTCCCAATGCGGCAGACTCCACCATGATGTGGGGAAACTATAATGGTTATCCCACCGAGACGGTTACTATATTAAAAGGTATAAGGAAGATGGTGCCCGATGCACGCTATGTGGGCGGATGCGGATGGACTCGCAATGAGGAGTTCAACAGCCGCTATGATGAGATTACTGCCCTCGACGGCAAACCTGGACTCACCGTTACCTATTGGAACAACGAGCGCATGGAGGGCGAGCCCGTCACTGTGCAGCGCCTCTCTGAACCCGTTAACCTGAGCAATGGTGGTGCTACGGTGTTTGCGCCCGGCGTGAATCTCGAGCACTTCTCAGCCCGCTTGGAAGGCACCTTCCGCCCCACACGCACCGAATCACTGCGTTTGCGCTTGTCTAACGACGACTTGGCGCGACTCATTGTCAACGGCGACACCATCGTGGAGAGCTGGAAGTGGCGTGAGAAGGTGAGCGTTTACGACAAGGGTCTCAAGGTGGAAGCAGGCAAGGAATACCATATTCAGATCGACTACGTGCAGCAAGAGGCAATGGCAGTGTTGCAGTTTGACCTTGGCATCCTGTCGAACATGCCTGTCGACAAACTGGTGAAGCAGGTGGGCGACGCCGATGTGGTCATCTTCGTAGGCGGCATCTCTCCCCGTTTGGAGGGTGAGGAGATGAGCGTAAGCGAGCTCGGCTTCCGTGGCGGAGACCGCATCGACATCGAATTACCTCAGGCGCAGCGCAACGCCATCGCAGCCTTGCGTGCCGCCGGAAAGAAACTCATCTATGTGAACTGCTCGGGTAGCGCCATGGCTATGGTGCCCGAAGATGGCAATAGCGACGCTGTGCTGCAGGCGTGGTATGGCGGTGAACGTGGTGGACAAGCCGTGTCAGAAATACTCTTCGGCGATGTGAACCCAAGCGGCAAACTGCCTCTCACCTTCTACAAGAGCGTGAAAGACCTGCCTGACTATGAGGATTACCACATGGAAGGTCGCACCTATCGCTATTTCCACGGCGAACCCCTCTATCCGTTTGGCTATGGACTGAGCTACACCACCTTTGCTTTCGGTAAACCGAAGTATGACAAGAAGTCGCAGACTGTGGCGGTGAGCGTGAAGAACACTGGCTGCATGGACGGCACAGAGATAGTACAGCTCTACTTGAAGCGCGTTGACGACCAGCAAGGACCCATCAAGACCCTTCGCGGATACCAGCGCGTGGCGTTGAAACAAGGTGAGAGCAAGGTGGTGAACATCAAGATGGACCGCGAAGACTTTGAGACTTGGGATGCCCAGACCAACACCATGCGTGTGGTGCCAGGAAAATATCAACTCATGGTAGGTTCGTCGAGTCGTGCGCAAGACCTGCAGACCATCAGTGTGAACGTGAAGTGAGTGATATATTTATATCAGAGACCCGATATTCACGTGATGAATTGCTACAACGAGCCACTTATGGTAGCAAGCAGCGTGACGGGCGGACAGACCAACTCAGACACACCAGCAAGCTCATCAAATCCTACTTTGTCCAATCAGTGGATATTTGAGGAAGAACTAAATGAGTAACGCAAACGACATGAAAGTTTTGTTTTAGTGCGTGAGCACTCATTGGGTAATTGATTTAGTGATCAGCGGCATGACGGGGTATCTCGCATGTCGCTGTTTTTCGTGTGTTCTTTTTGTGTTGTCTCCGATTTACGTTAACTTTGCAACGGAAACAGGTAAGACGCATTCATGTAGGAAGCATGAAAGAGAAAGAGAGAAACAAACATATCTTTGAACAGGCATACACCGACCATTATGTGCGGTTGTACTACTATGCCTTGCACTTCATCGACGACGAGGATGTGTGCAAGGACTTGCTCAACGATGTGTTTACCGCTCTTTGGAACCGCATGGATAGCATCAATCCAGACACCCTCTATGCCTATCTCTCCACCTCCCTGCGCAACAGTGTCTATGATTATCTGCGCCACAACAAGCAGAAAGCCTTGTATACGGAGGAATACCTGCATGTGGCAGAACTTTATTACACCCATTATTCGGCTGATGACGACAAGCTCGTCGAGCAGATGTTTGCCCAGTTGTCACCTCCCACCGACCAAATACTTGACATGTGCTATATGCAACACATGAAATATGTCGAAGTGGCAGAGGCGTTGCACATCAGTCCAAGCACGGTGAAGAAGCACATCTCGAAAGCCTTAAAAACATTAAGGGAACTTTATAAAGACAAAAAGGATGCCCGATTTGTGTAATCTCACGTATCTATAAGTAAACAAGACAATGATGAATACGGAATCTAACCCCATAGAAGACTATACCCTGGAAGAGGTGGCGCTGCGTGCCCATCTGCTCCGCAAGGCACATCCAGAGCCCGATGTGAACAAGCAACTGGCTTCGTTCATGGCGGAGGCTTGTCGTCATCGTGCCCGTAGCTATCATCTCGGATGGTGGGCAACAGCGGTGGCGGCAGCGGCAGTCTTGGTGTTCGCCTTCTTGTTGTTCCGCGGAGGAAGTCGGGGCATTGATGTTCCTGAGGGTGCCGTCGTGGCTTATGAGGCTCAGCAAGAGGATGCTGAACGCGACATTACCCTTCAGCGTGGGGACGAGGAGGCTCGCAAGGTGGGGAAGACCGTGAAGGCGGCAGCCGTTAGTGGCAGTTCCACCGCCCGCATCTTGCTCAATACGCTTTCCACACCAGTGGGTACTACGGCAGAGGTCATCTTGGCAGACGGCACTACGGTGTGGTTGAATGCCGAAAGTAGGCTCACCTATCCTGACCGCTTTACGGGAAACACGCGAGAGGTGAAGCTCGAAGGAGAGGCTTACTTTAAGGTGGCGCACGACGCAAGCCATCCGTTTATCGTGAAGGCGGGTCAGTTGTCTACCAAGGTGCTGGGCACTGAGTTCAACGTCAGAACCTATAAACCATCCGACAAGCACGTCACGCTCATTGAGGGAAGCGTTCAGGTGAATGCGCCGCACCTATGTCGCCGCATCGTGCCGGGCGAAGATGCCTATTTCAGCGGTAAGTCGCTTTCTGTGGAAAGTGTGGACACAGAGAAATATACGGCATGGCGCAATGGTGATTTCTATTTCGACAACGAAACATTCCTCACCATTGCCCAGGAAATAGGGAAGTGGTATAACGTCAATGTGGTGTTCAATAATCCTGAGAGAATGGATACCCGCTTGTTTTTTGCAGCCCCCAAGAATGTAGGCATACACGAGATAGCCGACATCCTGAATAGTCTGGGCAAAGGCAAGGTGACTTGGCAAGATGACCAACTCAGCATAGACT
>CAVKQP010000007.1:8609-17186 GCA_963658165.1 Clostridium sp. CAG:302
GTGATTCTTCTATTTCACGTGGTCTTCCAGATATTTGTGAGCCATGTCGGGGTCGTTGGTATACATTTGAATGCGCCCTTCTGGGTCTATCACCATCAGCGTGGGAACAAACTGAAGCATGTAGTTTTCTTTCAGTAGTTTGGTTCCATCCGTGGTGATAATAAACTGTTGCCAAGGCATATTCTCCTCTTTCAAGGCTTTCTGCCAGTCGTCATTCTTTCTGTCTACGGAGATGCTGATGATGTTCACTTGGTTGCCCAAGCGTTGATGCATTTCTTTCACGCTCGGTATGGCGGCACGGCACGGTCCGCACCACGATGCCCAAAAGTCAATGAAATTATATTTCCCCTTTTTAATACAGCCAGTCAACCGAGCGTTTCCCCCTTCTGGCGTCTGCAACGGAAGGTCGCTATATGGTGTTCCGCGTGGGTATTTCTTCAGTTGTTCTATCGTTTGCGCGAATGCAGCAAATCGTTTTGCGTCGTCATTGTGGACGAAGACGTTGAGCAGACTGTCGAGTTCTGCCACGGTATAGGCAAAGGGACTCTTGGTTTTCTTTTGTTGCATGAGTAGAGAAATGCCGTAGTTCGGGTGGGCAGCAATGAAGTCGGCATTGGCTTTGTCAAGTGCTTCTTGAGCCGTGGCGAGCTTCTGCTCTAATGGCTTCACCTTGGCAGGGTCTTCTTCACCCATCTTCTTGCCCGAGAAGTATTTCTCATGGCGGTAGGCTTGGTTGGCCAAGTCTTCAGCCAACTGCTGCTTGTAAGTAGTTTGGAACCATTCTGCATATTGGCGTTGCGCCTCACCTCCTTGGATCATCATGTTGGGAGTCTTCGGCAGCAAGGCTTCTTCCACCGTATAGGTGAGCGGCACACTGTCCATGCACGCAGCGCTAACGGTATAGTCAGCGTTGTCCAGCATGAAGCGGATGCCACGTTTTTCGGGGTAATCCTCTTTCTTGTATTCGCTTTCTGGTTTGTCAGCGATTTCAATGGTGGTCAGCAACGGTGACTCTACGCTACCCGTGATGACAAAAGAATTGCCTGTTGTGAGGGTAGAGCAGTCTATGTGCCTGCCGCTTTCTTCACTGTGCAGGGTCACCTTTGTGCCGTCTTTGATGCCCTTGATGGTCCCTTTGATGGTGAACGATTGTGCAAAAGCACCCACAGCCATTATGCTGGCTATGAGAGCGAGAGCGTATGGATGATAGTGTATGTTTTTCATTTCAATTTTTCGTTGATGATTGCGGGGTCGTTAGTGACACATATAATCTTTCCTTCGGTATCGATCAGCACCAAGCAGGGAATGGAGCTCAGAGCGTAATAGGGGCCAAGCACTTGCTTCATGGTTTCTTGTGAGGCAAGCAACTGGGGCCAAGACATCTTTTCTTCCGCTTCTGCTTTTCGCCAGTTCTGCTCTTTTTCGTCCACGGAACAGGAGATAACCTGTAGCTTGTCGCCATACTTCTCCTGCATGGCTTTCACCTTGGGAATGGCGTTACGGCACGGACCGCACCACGAAGCCCAGAAGTCGATGAGGGTCATCTTGTTTGGCTGCATGAGTGACGACAGTTTTACGGTTTGGTTATCCTTAGTTTTGCCTTCGAAATCCTTGTAGGAAGTGCCGAGTCCGAAGCGATGAACTAAGTCTAGATTACGCTTCAGAAATCCCATGTGCAACGTGTCGGTATTGTTTTGCAGCGCTGCATAAAGTCGGTCGAACGCTGCATTGGTATAACTGAAGGCGTGGTAAGGCTTTTGTGCCAACAGGGCTGCCGACACCAGATAGTCGGGGTGCTCTGCGATAAACTGGTCTTTCTGTCGCTGCAGTTCAGCTTCGGCTTTCGTTGCTGCCGCTTTCAAGTCCTTGATGGAGTCCTCTATTCCACCATTGGCAAACCAAGCCAAGGCTTGGGCAAGACACAGACTGTCTGCCAATGTCTCACTCTTGTTCACGTAGTCCAAGTATTCCCGAAACTGTTGTTGTGCCTTGCCGCCACTAACCACTTGCCGTTCATAGGCTTTACTCTTGTCAGAGAGCAATTGTTCTTTGGTCAGTGAGATGTGGAGGGGAGACTCGTCAAGCATCACGCGAAGGGTTGCCAACTTTCTCCAGTTGTATTCTTTCCCTCCAGCTTTTCCTGTTTTGAGGTTCTTCTGAGAGAAGTTGACATTCACCATGCGGGGGATGCGAGTGCTTACTTGTAGGCTAAAGTTCCCGTTAGAAACTCTCTGTTTGCCAAAGACATCTTCTTGGTAACCCTCGTTGTCGGTCACAGAGATAGACAGACTGTCTGTCCATCCTGCGACTTCACCCGAAATGGTTACCTTTTGCTGCGCCATAACGATATGGCCAGAAAGTATGGCTATGGCGAAAATAAGGTTTCTTTTCATGCGAAATCAGATGTTACGATTATTGGGCATCACGCACATAGCGCACGCTGAGACAATGCTCTTGATGCAGAACGATAATTCTGTTTACGGCATTGCGACTTGGGGTGATGGAGCGGGCGTAGGATGCCGACTCTCCATTCACGTTGGCTTCAGTGGCTGTCCAGTAGTATCCATAGTCGTAGTCGTGATACACCGACATGTTCCAACTGAAGTAGCAGATTTGTCCGCCATACAGGAAGTTGAGTCCGGTACCTTCCGTGCCTTGGGTCATCAAGGTAGATGCGCCCGGACGCCATCCGTCCTTGTCTACATCTGCCTTGCTCATGCCCAAAGTGGTCTCTAGGTTCTTCCAATCGTCATCGGTAGGCAGACGCCAACCCTCAGGCGCATTGTCCACAGCCTCTTGCCATGAGTAATAGTTGCCGAAGCGTTCATAGTGCTCCTGTGCTTCCTCTCGTGTGCCTTTCCATGTGAAATACTGCGTGCCCCATCTTTCGCTATATGCATCATCGAAGAAAGGGATGCCGTCATGCAGGTTCTCTGTCATCCAATCAAGATTGCCGATGCGCACCCAGTGATATTCGTTGCCGTCGTTGTCGGTCATGGTTCCTGTGGCAGTGGGTTTCACCACGGGAATCTTGTCGTCATCATCGCTGCAGGAGGTGAATCCCACGGCGAAAGCCGCTATCCAGGCGACCATTAACATATATCTTTTCATGCCTTTTGTCTTTTGTTCCATTCAACATTTATTTGTCTAGTAATACGCCTTGCGACTCTACATACGCCTTCAACGCCTTGAAGCGCTGAATGCAGATGGGGTATTCAGCATACTCCGTTTCAAAGTCAGCCACGGTGTAAGAGCATATGGCGTGGATGTAGTCTTTCAGGTCGTTCTCCTTCTTGGTACAGAAAAACCATTTGTTCCAATCGTTGAGAAAGCCGACAGAGCGTGCAAGGTCGTTGTTATAACCCAACTCGTAGCCAAGATCATCTTTATACTTACTAATCATCTTCTCTACGGGCGACCAATAGGCGGCGAGTTTGTCGCTCTGACTATTCAAGGCGTTGAGCAAGATAGACTCAAACATGCTGTCGAAGTAGGTGTCTTGTTCAAAGGCATCGTCGCCACTCAGACTGATGGCAAAGCATCGGCTGTTCACCTTGATGGTGGGATGCGGGTTCTTCTTGTAGAGCACGTACTCATAGCTATCGTTCTGTGTCCATTGCGAAATGGAGTCGACAAGCAAGATAGAGAACGGCGAGAGGTTGCCCAAGCGCTTTCCCAACTTCTCCGTGAATACTTCTGCCGCCTTTTTCTTCCGTTCTATGCCCGCGATATATTTATAGGTGCATTTGTAGGAGTTGTCGTTTGAACCTACCATGGAGTAGGTCACATCGATCAACTCTATGTCATACACGGGTTTGCCGAAGGCATCGGTAGACACTTGTTTTTTGCTCAGCGTGTCGGTGAAGAGCAGATAGCTGCCCGTTTCGTCCTTAAACTTCCTGCGCAGTTGGGCTTCTTCACTGTTGTCATCGTCTGTGGGGAAGAAGCCTACTAGCTCCTTATGGCTGGGCGTGGTGTCTTCGTCGTTGGAACAAGACATGAACACGTTGGCTGCCAAAGCCCATGCCATGATGTATAGTAATGTCTTTTTCATTGTTTATCCAGTTAAAAATCATCATATAATATGGTCTCTGTCGGTTTGCGCTCTGGGCGGATGTTTCTGCCGAGCGATGGTTGGAATTCGCGTTCCTTCTTGGGAATGTCAAGTACGTAAGCAGGATCGTTTTTCTCCAGACGATAATACTTAGTGTATTCCTTGACGTTGTCGTAGACAGCAGACGACCAATAGATATAGGTGATAGAATGGGTGATTTCCTTGGCAAAAGGATATTTCGTGTCAACACTATAACGGCGAAGGTCAAACCAACGGTGTCCCTCTAGGCACAACTCCCGTTCACGTTCGTCGCGGATGAAGTTTACTAATTCTTCTCCTGTCAAGTTTACAGGCGTATTCCCTTCGATGCGTTGGTCACGCAGTTTGTCAAGCCATAGGCAAGCCTCCCCATCTTCACCCATCTCAGCTTTGGCTTCAGCCAAGTTGAGATAGGCTTCGGCGGTGCGAATGCTGAACACGTCACTCACGGTCTTGTAGCTTCCCAAGGACTTTTGACTATTGTCAATCTTGTGATAGGTGGGTTTGTAGCTATACAGGTCATCTTCTGTGGTGATATAGGTAGTCTTGCGACTGTCGTTGTCTTCGTAGAGATTATACAAGTCGTCAGAGATGTACCACACCGGACTATAGTCGTCATAGTAGTAATAATCAGAAGGATCGGCTTTGGGGCGTGCGCAGATCAGATTGCCGAAACAACTTGAACCATTGGAGAAGACCACTTCCTTATTATCCTTGCTGATGGGGTAGGTGTCGGCATTCAGAGAAAGGGTGCTTTGCAGGTAGTCGTTCTTGTTGAGTGCTTTTTGGGCATAGGCAGCGGCTGTGCTCCAGTCTTGCATATAGAGTTCCACACGACTGCGCAGAATATACACGGCTTCTATGCTAGCATGATAGATGCTTAAAGACTCAGTGTTTCCCTCCATCAACTGTTCTGCCTCTTTCAAGTCTTCAACAATCTGCGCATACACTTGTGCCACGGTGGCTCTTTGGAATTCTTTGTCCTCCACATTGCCCGAAGTCTTTAAGGGCACTGCCAACTCGGTTTGTGCAGTTGAGGGTGCAAATGGTTTGCCGTAGAGGTTGGCAAGTGTGAGATAATAGAACGCACGGAGAAAAGCTGCTTCTCCCTTGATGCGGCGCAGTTTCATCTTGTCGTCTGCTGATGTCGGCGATAGCTCATCGGCAGCAGCGATCACCATGTTGCAGTTGTTGATCTTCGTATAAGCAAGTGTCCAATAGGTGTCTTCATTGCTGTCGAGGGTAGTCTTTCCTTGAATGTCCAGATACACGTTGGGCTGCCAAGTGTAGTAGGGGTAATACGTCTGTCGGTAGCCCAAAATGTCATTGTCCGCTTGTATATCTAAGTTCTCAGTGAGTTCGTCGCCCAGGAAATGAAGGATGGCATAGTTGGGGTTTTCGATATACATCGAGTAGTTCTGGTAGTAGCACAAGCCCTTGGGCAGAAGACAGTCGCCGACGAGTAGCTCATTGAGGTCGTCAGTGTCTTGTACGCGGCTCAGGTCTTGTGAGTATTCTTTTAGGAAACCGTCCGTGCAAGCAGACAGGTGGAAGACGGCAAATGCCGCCACGATATATTTGACTAATCTGTTGTTCATGTTGTCTTGTCTTTAACTGATTAGAAAATGATGTTGAGACCCAACGCGAAACTAGGGCGATCGCTGAGTTGGATGCTAGAGAAGCCACCTTGTGTAGGTGTCTGTCCCTTTAACTTGGAGTCGCAGAGGCAGAACAAGTTGTAGGCAGACAAGGTGAGAGCCAAGCGCTGGAAGCCGATAGAACGCAGCATCTGCTGAGTCATCTCGTAAGTGATGCTGGCGCTTTGCAGTTTCAGATAGTCGGCGCTGACCACGCGGATGTTGGAATAGTCATACATGTCCCAATAGTTATCAGCGATTTCGGGTAGGTCTTTATATGCCACTTCGTTGCTCGTACTCCAGTGGTTAGAATACTTCCAGTAGGCTTCTTGTTCTGAGGAAATCAGCGCAGGGATGTTGGTTTTCTTCTCGTCACCAGGTTTCATCCAGCGTTCCTGATAGTCACGACTATAGTTCTTCTCTGGATACATCTCTGTGCCATAGGCTTGTCCCGATGCAGCACTGCCATACATGGCAAAGAGGCGGGTCTTGGCACCGAGACTATAACCTAAGGTCAGCGTGGCACGCCAGTTCTTGTAGCGGAAGGTGTTTGTCAGACTTCCTTGGATATCGGCATCTCGTTTGCCCGATGCTTCAAGTACGGTAGTATATACGTCATACTTGCTCAGTCCGCGTAGGGCAGCCTGATTGTCGCCATAGTCATCAAAGAGAGGACCGCCGTCTTTGGGACTAAGTCCGATGAACTTGTAGCTATAGAAAGTGTTTACCGACTGACCTTCTACCACCACCGTACCATTAAGGAAGTCGCTCAGGTCGTAGGTTTGAGAGTCGGGACGCGAGTTGACGCTGTTGATCACCTTTGATATGGAGGTAGAGATGGTCCAGCGGAAGTCTTTGTTGCGGATGGCATTGTAGGTGATGTCGAAGCTATAACCTTTGTTCATCACATCGCCACCATTGATCACATAAGAAGAAACACCATTGACGCTCGACACCTTCTTGGTCATGAAGGCATCTTTCGTCTTTTTGTAATACGCCTCGATATCCATCTCAAGACGATGGTCAAAGAGGCTGAAGTCAAGTCCTATATTATAAGAGGTGGTCTTCTCCCACCTTAAATCGGGGTTGGGATGCTTGTAGATGGTGGAGCAGAACTCGTTATAATAGCTATCCATCGTGCCTTTCTTGATGGTCATAACTGGCGATTCTGTATCGAGCATGTTGCCTTGGAAACCGAAAGACGCTTTCGCTGAGGCATAGTCAATCCATTTTGCTTTCAATAGACTACTCAAGTCATAGCTTCCAGAAAGCGACCAGATGGGTAGGAACTTGTCGTTAGAGCGGTCACCAAACTTGTTGGAACCATCGATACGGCCATTCAGATTCACACGCCAAAGACGCTTGTAGGCATAGGTGAGTGACAGATAGGTGGAGAATGTGTTGGTGATGTTATCGGTCACAGTGGGCACATTGCTGGCAAGCCATGAGGCATAGCCCGTGTAGACAGTAGGGTCAATGTCTGACACAAAGGTTTCTCCGCGGTCTGGATAGTAGCCGCGGTTCACTGTGCTGTAGCCTTTGTATTTGTCAGAATTGATTTCTATACCGAGGGTGGCATAGATGTTGTGCTTGTCGTCCTCTCCAAAATATTTGTTGGCATCCAACTGGAAACGTACTGTATAGCTCATGTCGCGCACGTTGTTCTTGCTCAACTCTCCGCCTTGAGGCAACAAAGACGAATTCTTATATTGGATTTCTTCACCATATTCGGCGCCGCGCAACACAGCGGCATGGGCAGTCTTCTCACCCCAATAGCCTTCTATGTCGGTGTTTTGGTTAGTCATCGAAAAGATGGCATTACCCGTGAGCCAGTCGGTGAAGTTGAACTTCAGATTGGCTGTCATCGTGAACGAGTTGGTCACTTGCTTTTTGTAGCTGTTGTCCAATTCGTTGAGAATGTTGTAATTATAGCTGGTAGAGTTGGTGTTCACTCCGTTCATCCTTTTCTCATAGAAGGCGTAAGTACCATCTGCATTAAAAGGATTGATCACTCTAGAGGCATTGTAGGCATAGTCCAACGGGTTGAGATTGTCCTGATAATAGTTGCGCTCCGTGTGATAACCATTGAAAGTAAACGAGGTGGTGAGCAGTTTGCTGAACGTGTTGTCGATGTTCATGGAGGCGGTGTAGCGCTTGTTGCTATTCCATTTGATGACATCATTATCTTTGTTGTAGCCCAAAGATGCATAATAGCGTGAGCGTGAAGAACCTCCACTCACACTGGCCGTGTGTTGTTGTGACCAACTATCACGGCACATCAAGTTGAACCAATCGGTGTTCTGACTTTCCATGGCAGACACTTGGTTGGTGAATTCCGAATAGTCGATAGTCTTATTATAGAGGTCGTTGAGGGCTTTCTCGTAGCCTACAAGGGTTACGTTGCTATCCCAATGGTAGTGGGAGTCTGCCAATTCTCGGGAGAGTTGGATGCGCTCCTTAGAACTCATCACATTGATAGAATGGTCGCTGTAGCGGGGACGGCGCTTATAGGTGACATTGGTAGAGTAGCTCACCTGAGGCTTTCCCTCAAATCCACGTTTGGTAGTCACCACAATCACGCCGTTGGCAGCCTTGGTTCCATAGATGGCAGTAGCTGCAGCATCTTTGAGCACGTCGATGCGTTCGATGTCTTGTGGGTTGATGCCGGCAATGGCATTGCCGATGCGGTTCACGTAGTCAGGGTCGTTGAGTTCTTCGGGGGCTATTTCCACAGGGTCTTGCACCACAATACCGTCTACGACCCATAGTGGCTCGCGGTTACCGACCAAGGTGGAGGTTCCACGGATACGTATTTTGGGGGCTACGCCCACTTCTGCGGAGTTGTTG
>CAVKQP010000007.1:17335-22483 GCA_963658165.1 Clostridium sp. CAG:302
TTTCCCTCTAGCATTTGGTCGAGGCTACTCATGTCTGCACGGGCAAGGTCTTCCATCTTCACGGATGTTACTGCCGAGGTGAGGCTACGCTTGTCAAGTACCTGATACCCCGTCACTACCACTTCTCCCAAGGTGCCAGCATTCTCGTGCATGACTACACGCAACTGCTTGTTTCTTGATTTCGACATCTTTATCTTTTCCTGGCGCATGCCAATATAGGAAAAGGTGAGCGCATCGTCATAATCGTCGGGCACGGTCATCTCAAATCTTCCGTTGAGGTCGGTCATCGTTCCGCCACTGACGCCGCGCAAGGCTATCACGACACCTGTCAAGGGTGTGCCGTTCTCGTCGGTGACTATACCTTTTACTTGCACCGTGGGTTGTTGGGCCGTAAGGCGCTTTTCGTCTTTGGCGTGTGGATTGGTTTGTGTCTTGCTGACGATGATAAACTTGTTGCCAGCTTTCCTGCAGGTTAGTGGATAGCCGTTGATGACGGTTTTTACTGCGCTTTCAGCGTCGACACTCTTCAAGGAAGCATTCACCTTGTAGGTGTTCACGTCTTCATAAGCGAACTCCACTCTCACGCCCGTCTTCTTTCCGATAGTCTTCAGCACTTCTGAAAGAGGGGCGTTCTTGAACGTTGCACTCATCTTCTTGGATAGGTCTTGTGCCTGTATGTTGACGGCAATGAGTAATCCAAGAAACAAAGCAAACATGTTTCTTCTGTGTTCTCTCTTCATAAAATTACAATTTCTCGTGTTCTCTTTTCTATTCAATGTTACTTTAGATACGTATGGGAAAAGAAATCGGGCACGATTTGGCAGCAAAAAGTGGATTAGGCTATATGTTAAATGGGGATAATAGTGATATGACTTCCATCTTTTACCTATATGAAGGGCACCTATATGTTAGGTGTACTAAGGATTTTATAGTATGAGCATCATCCCATAACCATGTACTATAAGTCGAATGTGATGCTTGCCACGAATTCTCTGGGGCGTAGTTCGGCGATGGTATAGCTGATGCCAAGGTCGGTGATAGATTTGAATTCCCGTTTGTTGGTGCCACACAGGTTGTTGCAAATGATTTTTAGTTCATATTTTTTTGTCTTGTAAGCTGCCGAGAGATCGGAGAAAAGGCTGAACTTCTCAGAACCATCGGTGGAGTGCCGGCATTCGTTCTTCATCGAGAAGACGAAACTGCCAGGGGTGAGGAAAATGTCAAGATTGTGGCTAAAGTTGCGATAGAGAGTGGTGCGTGACGTTGAAACTTGTCGGCTCAGATTGAAAGAAGATTTCTCTTCGAAGTTTAATAGACGAAAAGGACGCATTTTGAGATGAAACATAAGGGCGAGAAACTGTCCTTTGCTGTCGCATTTCGTCTTGTTATACATGATCTGATAGTCGCGCCAACCATAGTCGCACGTAAGACCAATGTCTGTGTGCATGCGGCGGAAAACATGACCGACAGCAGCTTGAAAGTTATTGTTCTTGCTTCGGTTTTCCTCGTCCACACTCTCACGGATATATATACCGCTATTCAAGGTACTTTCGTAGAGTGTGTTGAACTTGCTTGACGTATAGTTGTAACTTATATTTCCGTACCATCCGTAGTCTGGTTGTTGGTAGCTTATTCTGATGTTGGCATTGTCACCTGAAGTGTGGTTGTTCTTACCAGTTCCAGAAGAAGCATAGTTGTAGGAGGTGTAGACGCGCAGAGGGTCGGTTTCCTCAAACCCGCTCGGGGTGAAGGTGTGTAGGTAGTTGCCATCGATATACCAAGCGCCTTTTCCCCAACTGAAACGTGCCGTAGGTTGTGAAATCCATCGACTGTCCTTGTCTGTAGTTAGTGAGCGAGACAACCATGACAAGCGATAGATGATACTTGCATTGACATTGTTGAAGAAGTAATAAATGGCTGGGCTGGCGGTGACCATATCTTTCTTATAATGTGTGGATCCAATCGTGTCGTTATAGGAAACGAATTCTGTTTTCCGTTCTATATCGTATTCGATGAAGGCGGCAACATTGAATTTGTTTGAAATCCTATATCTATAAGAATAGTTGCAATCCCATGTTGTCGATTTTAGGTTCAACAACTCATCACTGCCGTTATAGAGTCTCATCCGTCCTGGTAGATAGCTATGCTGAAATTCAGAGAAGATGGATTGAGATACCTTGGGTGTGCTTGCGAGTGTAACATCCAACCTGTCTTCTATTTTCCTTTTGCGTGGCAACACGCGCTCAAAGGTTTCTCTCCCGTTAAACAAGGTCGTGGAATGACTATGATCATAGTTGAGCGCTCCTTTCAACTGGTTCATGAGAAAATAGTGCGGACCATTGTAGCTGTATGTCAATTCTGCCCTCCACTCATTGGTGTAGCTTTTCGATCTTTGGTCTTCTATGATTATTTCACCATTGTCGATGTCAAGATAGGTCTGCTCTTGATGGCTATT
This sequence comes from Clostridium sp. CAG:302, assembly GCA_963658165.1. Taxonomy (GTDB): domain Bacteria; phylum Bacteroidota; class Bacteroidia; order Bacteroidales; family Bacteroidaceae; genus Prevotella. The sequence goes on from CAVKQP010000007.1 coordinate 19,791, forward strand.
GGTAATTGATTTGTCAAATATCCATGACAGCTGAAAGCGAAGATCTGTATGTCTTTTAAATGTCGTGTGCCAATTGGTGGCAAGTAGGTGGGTGTTGTTGAACCCATATCGTCCACTACCAATGCTTGAAAGATTGCTGAGCTTGCCGATTTCGCCAAAGTCTGCACCCATAGGGCCTAATTCTTGAATGATGTCTTCACCGATATTGTTGTGCTTATAGATGTTGATGCTCTGCAGTTTGTTGCCGAGAAACATCTCCACAAGTCTGATTTTGCGGTTCCACCCCCATGGCTGTTGGAGGGCGATGCCAGTTCCTACTTCTGCAGTTCCTGACCAACGGAATTTCGCACCGGGTTTTAACACAAGGTTGAGTGCTGTCGCATCGTTGAATGTCTTACCGCGGAGAGCATTGATGGGCTGGTGATTGCGCAACACTTCCACACTGTCCACTTTGTCGGCGGACAGGTTTTTGCTGACTAAGGCATAGCTATCACCAGCCATATCATTACCATCTACGTAGAATTTATTGATAGGCTTGTCACGATACATAATCATACCATTGGTGCTCACCTTGATACCAGGAATGCGCAATATGACATCTTCAATGCTGCGATCTTGTTTCTCGCGGATTCCATTCACAGAGTAGCTAATGGTGTCACCTTTGATGTGGAACAACTCAGGACGCACTTCTACTTCGCGAATTTCTTGCACCTTTTCTTGCATCTTGATGGTTTTGCTTCCTTCCATAAAGGCGGCAAGCGATATATCTTGTCTGGCATATCCTAAACAGATGAAGCCTATCTTGCTTGCAGTCTTTCCTTGAGGAACGGCAATCGAAAAGTTCCCGGATTTATCTGTGCGGGTAAATGTTACATTATTCCCTTTCTCGTTCATCAATACGACAGAAGCATTGGATAGGGCTTTCCCCAAAACGTCTGTCACGTGCCCATTGTAAATTGTCTCTTGTGCTACAAGGGGGATAGCGCAAAGTATTACTAATAAAAGGAAAATATATCTTTTGATGTTTGGCATAATATAAATAGGTACTTATTGTATCGTAGACAATGCAAAATTATAAAAAATACGGGAATAGACATCTTTCTATACTTTTTCTTTGCTAAATCTCATTCGGCTACTATCTTTGCATTGCTAAATATAAAGAATGTGTAATATGAAAAGACTATTTTTATTGGGGAGCTTGATAGGTATGCTTGTTATAGCATGCCCTAGTCAATTGGTCGCACAGGAAAATGTTTCTATGTGTTCTTTTGGTATTTACCAAGATTACGATGGAATCGTTCAGGTCTATTCTTCTGCACGTAATCGTGATGATTGGTATAGAGTGACTTTGATTTTTAATGGGAATGATGTTTCGTATACTATAGAAGGAAAAAGCAAATCTGTTTCAAAACTTTCTTATAAAGGAAAGGCAAACAGGGAAGAATGGTTTAATGAGTTAAAGACGTATTTGGATCAAGTTTATGGGAAGTCAAGTTATTCAATACATTTTGGCCCTAATCTTTTGACAACAAAATGAAATGAAGAAACTGATACTTTTCGCTTTTGTGAGCATCTTTTGGAGGACAGCTTTCTCTCAAGAAAAATCAATAATATCTATTTCTTATGATTGTCTATTTCGGGTAGAAGAGGAAGAACCCCAACCTTTTCATGGCATATGGATATTGAAAGAAGGAGAGAATACTTCTATCTTTTATCGCAAACCGGAGATTGTAAAAGGAATATATTTCGACTATGAGAATAATTATAGAGTAGCTAAAAATATTCCCCAAAAAGGTCAGCTCACATATAGGCAAGGGTATTCGGCCATGTATTATTATACAGAACCGATTCCTGACTTTAAATGGAAAATGCTTGAGGGGGATACAACCATTTGTGGCTATTCATGCCAACGTGCTATCACTCATTTTCGAGGACGGACTTGGTCTGTATGGTATGCTATGGATCTTCCTTATAATGATGGACCTTGGAAGTTGTGTGGCTTGCCAGGATTAATCATGAAAGCTGAAGATGCAAAAGGAGATTATTCTTTTACAGCATATAAAATAGAAAAAGGAGAGGGTGATATATTGCTTGCCCTTAAGGGTTGCAAAGAGATAAACCCCATAGATTTGCAAAAGAAAATAAGAGAACAGAAGGCTAACCCATTACCAGATGAGATGAAGAAGGCTTTTATGGATATTCCAGAGGGATTAATCCCTCAACCTACGACAGCTTGTTTTATGGAATATTTTGACAAAGAATAAGCTATTGGAGGCTGAAAAGAAAGAGGGCGAACTCCTTCCACAGGAGCTCGCCCTCGCGTTTACAAGGAACTTTATGAATTTATTTATTCAAGAACTTGTCTACTTTCTCAGCGACAGCATGTCCGCTAGCCATAGCGCGCACTACGAGTGATGCTCCACTAGCAGCATCACCAGCTAGGAATACATTCTCTGGAAGTTCGGCGTGCTCAGGGCGGAGGAAGCCCATGGCAAGCAATACCATTTCTGCCTTGATGATTTCGGGCTTGCCAACTGGTTCCATCAATGGTCGTCCTCCCTCTGGGTTGGGCTTCCATGTGATTTCTTGTACCTTCACGCCCGTGAGTTTTCCGTCTTTGCCGAGGAACTCCAATGAGTTGATGTTCCAACGACGTGTGCATCCTTCCTCGTGTGAAGAGGTTGTTTTCAAGG
>CAVKQP010000007.1:22493-25479 GCA_963658165.1 Clostridium sp. CAG:302
CAATTGGGCCATGGGTTCTTGGGGTCTTCTGGACCTTCTACAGGCTTCGGCATAATCTCAATCTGTGTCACGCTCTTGCATCCCTGGCGGTGCGCAGTGCCAATACAGTCGGAGCCTGTATCACCACCACCGATGACCAAAACGTCTTTACCTTTGGCGTTGACCAATTCGTCCTTGCCGAATTCCATGCCAGCCAAGATGCGGTTTTGTTGTGCAAGCAGTTCGAGCGCGAAGTAGACACCTTTCAGTTCGCGTCCAGGAATCTTCAAGTCGCGAGCCTGTGGTGTGCCAGTGGCAATGACATAAGCATCGAAGCCTTGTGGAAGATTCGTTTCTTCGATGTCCTCACCATAGCGGAACTCGATGCCTTCTGCTTCTAGAACTCTCAATCGGCGGTCGATGACAGCCTTGTTGAGTTTAAAGTTAGGGATGCCGTAGCGGAGCAGACCGCCGGCATTCTCGTTTTTGTCGTATACCGTTACCTTGTATCCCTTGCGGTTCAACTGGTTGGCGGTAGCAAGTCCTGCAGGACCGGCGCCGATGACAGCCACGGTTTTGCCGTTGCGCTCGGGTACCTCTATGCGGACGAAATTCTCTTGGAAAGCATGTTCAGTGATGGCTGCCTCATCTTCTCTATTTGTGGTTGGCTCGTGGTCCATCAAGTTGAGCACGCAAGCCTTTTCGCAGAGTGCGGGACAGATGCGACCCGTAAACTCAGGAAAGTCGTTGGTTGCGTTGAGCAAGCGATAGGCCAACTCCCAATCTCCCTTATAGAGAGCGTCGTTCCACTCTGGTGGCTTGTTGCCTAGCGGACATGCCCAATGACAGAAGGGCACGCCACAATCCATACATCTGGAAGCCTGTTGGCGACGGTCGTTACTATTTAACGTCTGTTCCACCTCACCGAAATCTCTGATGCGGTCGTGGAGGGGACGGTAGCCCGCGTTTTTGCGGGGTATGGTCAAAAATGCTTTTGGATTTCCCATTGTCTTCTGTTTCTTAAGTGTTGAACCATTAGTAATCTCTCTGCATGTCAGCTATTTTCTGCTGCAGTTTCTTGACTTGTTCCTCTTGTAGTACACGTTTGTATTCAATCGGTACTACTTGGATGAAGTCTTCCACGTAGTGATTCCAGTCGTCGAGCATGGTGCGCGCCAACTTGGATCCTGTGTAGAGATAGTGTTGGCGGATGAGCTCGTGCAGTTCCTTGCGGTAGTTGCTGTCCTCCACGAGGTTGATTTCCACCATGTCCATATTACAGAAGTAGTCGAAGTTGTGGTTCTTGTCCCACACATAAGCTACACCGCCGCTCATACCAGCTGCGAAGTTGCGTCCAGTTTCGCCTAGTACAACCACGCGTCCACCTGTCATATATTCACAGCAGTGGTCGCCAGCTCCTTCGATGACGGCTACGGCTCCCGAGTTACGTACTCCAAAGCGTTCGCCCACTTTACCATTTACATATAGCTCACCGCTTGTGGCACCATAGAGTCCCGTATTACCTGCGATGATGTTGTCCTCTGCATTGAAGTTGGAACGGATAGGTGGAAGGATGGAGATGCGTCCACCGCTGAGTCCCTTAGCGAAGTAGTCGTTGGCTTCGCCTTCGAGTTTGAAGTCGATACCCTTAACGAGGAATGCTCCGAAGCTCTGTCCTGCAGAACCCTTAAACTTCACATTGATAGTCTTGTCGGGCAATCCTTCCTCGCCATATTTGCTAGCTACCATACCGCTAAGCATGGTACCGCAGGCGCGGTCGGTATTCTTGATGGCGAAGTCGAGGCTCACCTCGTCGCCGTTGGCAATGGCATTCTGTGCACCACGAATGAGTTGCTGGTCGAGCACGTTGCTCAGATCGTGGTTCTGCTCCTTGGTGTGATAGAGTGAGCAGTTGCCGCTCTCGCGGTTCAGCAGTCTATGGAAGTCGAGCATGCTGCCCTTTGATCCCTTCTCTGTGTCCTTAGGAACGATGAGCTCAGTGTGTCCAACAATGTCGTTGAGGCTTGTGTAGCCCATTTCTGCCAAGTATTCGCGCACCTCTTGAGCGAGGAACGTGAAGTAGTTGACTACATATTCATAGTGTCCACGGAAGTGTGCACGCAGTTTGGGGTCTTGTGTGGCTACACCCATAGGACAGGTGTTCAGGTTACATTTGCGCATCATCACGCAACCGAGCACGATGAGCGGCAGGGTACCGAACGAGAACTCCTCGGCTCCGAGAAGTGCCATGATGATGACATCGCGTCCGTCTTTCAGTTGTCCGTCAACCTGCACACGCACCTGACTACGCAAACCATTCTTCACAAGCGTCTGTTGTGTCTCTGCGAGTCCGATTTCGGGTGAGATACCCGCGAAACGCATACTTGATGCGGGTGATGCACCTGTACCGCCCTCAGCACCAGAGATGACAATCAAGTCGCCCTTGGCTTTGGCTACACCGGCAGCGATGGTACCGACACCACTCTCGGCTACGAGTTTCACGCTGATGGCAGCCTTCGGGTTTACGTTCTTCAGGTCGAAGATGAGCTGAGCCAAGTCTTCAATCGAGTAGATGTCGTGGTGAGGTGGAGGTGAGATGAGTGAGATGCCAGGGATAGAGTGACGTGTCTTGGCAATGATCTTGTTCACCTTGAAGCCCGGTAGCTGTCCTCCCTCTCCAGGTTTTGCACCTTGTGCCACCTTGATTTGTATTTCTTCTGCGTTGACGAGATATTCTGTGGTCACGCCGAAACGTCCAGAAGCCACCTGCTTGGTCTTGCTTGAGAGCGAGATGCCGTCGACGGAAGTGTGGAAACGTTCGCTGTCTTCACCACCTTCACCCGTGTTGCTGCGTGCACCGAGTTTGTTCATGGCGAGTGCCAACGCTTCGTGAGCTTCTTTCGAGAGCGCACCAAAACTCATGGCTCCTGTCACGAAGTGCTTCACGATAGACTCTACGGGTTCTACCTGGTCTACTGGAATAGGATTGCGCTTGAAGTCGAAGAAG
>CAVKQP010000008.1:0-25243 GCA_963658165.1 Clostridium sp. CAG:302
GATGTCTCCATGCTTGATTTCGTTGTGATCGCGCAGATAACACATGGCTTGCACGATTTCGGCAATGCCGGCTTTGTCATCCGCACCGAGCAGTGTGTGGCCATCGGTCACGATGAGGTCTTCGCCCACATGTGCTTTTAACTCAGGAAACTTTGCCGGTGACGAGACGATACCTTCTGAGAGCGTGATGTCGCCACCGTCATATCCTTTCACGATGCGCGGTTTAATGTGTGCACCGCTGCAGTCTGGACTTGTATCATAGTGTGAGATAAATCCGATGGTAGGCACCTCTTTTTTGGTGTTGGCTTTGAGTGTGGCATAGATATAGCCCTTGTCATCCATCTCTACATCGTCGAGTCCTTCGTGTTCCAGTTCCTCTTTCAGATACTTGGCGAATAGGAGTTGTTTGTCCGTACTAGGTACGGAATCGGAGTCCTCGCTTGACTGTGTGTCGAATTGTGTGTAGTTTAAGAATCTTTCTGTTATGTCCATATTTAAGAAACTTGTCATTTGTCAATGATGCAAATTTATGCTTTTTCCATGACTTGTGCAAATTATCTTCTGATAATATGTGAGAAGGTTACGACTTGTCTGTGTGTAAAAAGGTGTGCAGCCAAGCACAAAAGCTCCGTGTGATGCCTTTTGTGCTTGGCTGCAGTGACCAATGTGATAAGATAAAAAGTGTGTATTGTCGTTTGAAGCCTAAACTCCTTCGCGGTAGAAGTCCAATGCTTCTATGATTTCTTCGTCGGTGGCGGTCTGGTTGATGATGATTTCGCCCACGTCGGAGAGCAAGGTGAAATTGATTACACCAGCCGTGTTCTTCTTGTCGTGGCGCATCAAGTCGAGCAACTCGGGGTAGTCGTCGCACGTAATGGGAAGTTGTCCGTAGTTTTCTTTGATGTAGTTAACCGTCTGTCGCATCTTTTCCGCAGGGAATCCCGTCTTCTTGGTACAGAGATACAACTCGGCTACCATTCCGTATGCCACCGCATAGCCGTGGAGCACGGGGCGTTTGGTGTGCAGAGCCCATGCTTCGAAGGCATGTCCTACGGTGTGTCCCAAGTTGAGTGCTTTGCGTATGCCCTTCTCGTGCGGGTCTTCTTCCACAATGTGCTCCTTCACTTTCACACTGTCTTCCACCATGCGGAGCAGTTGTGAGAAGTCGGGGGCGTTGAGGTCGAAGGCTACATGCTCTGCCCACATGCGGTTGTCGCTGATGAGGCTATGCTTGAGCATTTCTGCGTAGCCCGACACTAAGTTTTCGTGGTCGAGTGTTTTGAGAAACTCCGTATCAAGTAGTACGAAGCGTGCATCGCTGAACACGCCAATCTCATTCTTCAATCCGTTGAAGTTGATACCGGTCTTTCCGCCTACAGAAGCGTCGACCATGGCAAGCAAAGTGGTAGGGATGTTGATGAAATTGATGCCGCGCTTGAAGGTGGAAGCAGCAAATCCGCCCAAGTCAGTCACCATGCCGCCACCCAAATTGATGAGGCATGAATGGCGCGTACCACCGCCGTTGCCCAGCGAAGTCCACACGTGCGACAAGGCTTCTAGGTTCTTGTGCTGGTCTGTAGCACCGATGGTGATGTTCTTAGCACCCTTCAAACAACGGAAATCAGCTATGAGAGGCAAGCATTTGTCGTGCGTGGTCTCATCGGTAAGAATAAACAGTTTGTCGTGTTCACACTCTGTCAGTGCAACGGCGATTTCGTTTTCCAATTGCCGTGAGATAATAACTTTCTGCTTCATCATATGCTTCCTCTCTTCATAAATTGGCGCAAAGTTAAGCCAATTCATAGAAAATTAGGCGCAAATCATGCAAAACTATGTTAAATAAGGTGTGTCTGCATGGTGACACGAAAGGGGAAAAGCGACTTTACGTCAATAGAATGAAGCCGTTGGTCAAGAAAAACGGGGTGTTGAAACATTCTTCTTCCATTGTTAAACCTTTAGTGTGTCCTTGCGTCATAGATAGCGTGACACCAAAAACGAAATCATATAACGAAAAGAATAAGCAGAGATGAAAAAGACTATTTCACTCCTGATGTTGTTGTTCTTCACTGCGGTGGCAGCAATGGCACAGGGTAGGTTGATTGCTGGAGTGGTTTCCGACAGTCAGACCAAAGAGAAACTCGGGTTGGTCACCGTGCAGCTGCTCAAGGCAGACAGCACCTACGTGAAGGGTACCACCACGGATGACAACGGGCGATTCTCGCTCAAGGCTCCCGCAGATGGGAGTTACATCGTCAAGATGACCAGTGTGGGCTATAAGAATTACACCAAGAAGGTGACCATTTCGAACTCGAAGAATGTGGATTTGGGTCATGTCTCTCTGTCGGAAAGTGCCATCATGCTCAAGGGGGCTACCATTGACGGGCATGCTGCCAAGGTGGTGGTGAAGGAAGACACGTTCCAGTATAATGCTGCAGCCTATCGTGTTCCAGAGGGTTCTGCCATTGAGGAACTCGTGAAACGTCTGCCTGGCGCCACTGTCAGCGATGATGGTAAGATTACGATCAATGGTAAGGAAGTGAAAAAGATACTTGTAGACGGCAAGGAGTTTATGACTGGCGACACACAGACCGCCATGAAAAACTTGCCTACCTCTATTATAGAAAAGGTGAAAGCCTACGACCAAAAGAGTGATTTGGCTCGCGTGACGGGCATTGATGATGGTGAAGAAGAGACCGTGCTCGACTTTGGCGTGAAGAAGGGCATGAACAAGGGCTTCCTTTCCAACATCGATTTGGGCATCGGCACGCACAATCGTTATGCAGAAAAGCTGATGGGCGGCTATTTCACAAGCAAGATGAAAACCATGGTCTTTGGCAATGCTAACAACGTGAACGATGCGGGCTTCCCAGGTGGCGGCGGCGGTGGCAGATTTGGCGGCGGCAGTCAAGGACTCAATGCCTCTAAGATGCTCGGTGTCAACATCAACTATGATGATGGCAAAAAACTGCAACTCGATGGATCAGTGCGTTGGAATCACAAAAATGGAGATAATCATAGTGTCACTTCATCAGAGAATTTCGTGAGTCAAGTGGGGTCTTTCTCTAATAGCATCAGTCAGCGCTACTCACGTAGCAATTCGTGGGACGCACGTTTCCGCTTAGAGTGGAAACCCGACTCCATGACGAATATCATGTTCCGTCCATCGTTCTCAACCTCGTCAAGTGATGGTAATAGTTCCAGTCAGTCGGCTTCTTTCAACGAAGATCCCTACAGTTACGTGACCGATCCACTTTCTGAAGAAGGCATCAACACGATGGCTCAGAATGGACTGATGGTTAATCAGAACAAGAATCGAAGCGTGAGCTATAGCGATTCGAAGGATGCTAAAGCTACTCTTCAGGTGAACCGCAAACTGAATACCATGGGACGCAATGTCACCTTGCGTGCTAGTGTAGGTTACAGTGATAGCGATTCCAAGAGTCTTTCTATGCAGGATGTGCATCTCTATATGGTTAAGTCAAAACTCAATCCCGATGTAGACTCTACCTATCAGACCAATCGCTACAATCTTACTCCTACCAAGAAGTGGAACTACGACCTGCGCGCCACCTATAGTGAGCCACTTGCCAAAGGAATCTTCTTGCAGTTCAGCTATCAATTTAAGTATAGTTACAGCAAGAGCGACCGCTCTACCTATGATTTCCAAAACATAGGCAACCAGTTCTGGGGCGTCAATTCGCTCTACCGCAACTGGGGAAGCTACCTCTCGCTGCTGGGTGAGACCCCTCTTGAAGAATACAAAGACAATGCGTTGAGCCGCTATTCTGAATATAGTACCTATACTCATCAGGGTGACCTCACCCTGCGCATTATTCGTCAGAAGTTCCAACTCAATGTGGGGGCGATGATACAACCGCAGAAAACCAAGTTCGTGCAGGATTATCAGAACAAGTATGTTGACACCACACGCACCGTTACCAACTTCTCGCCGACCCTCGATTTCAAGTATAAGTTCAGCAAAGTTAGCAATCTGCGCCTCACTTATCGTGGTGAGACATCGCAACCTAGCATGACGGATCTGCTTGATATTACCGATGATAGCGACCCTCTGAACATTACAAAGGGTAATCCCGGCTTGAAGCCTTCGTTTACTAATAATTTGCGAGGCTTCTATAACACCTACATACAGAACCACCAGCGTTCCATTATGACCTTTCTCGGCTATAGCAACACGCGCAATAGCATCAGCAATAAGGTGACTTATGATGCGCAGACTGGTGGACGAACCACACGTCCGGAGAATATCAATGGCAATTGGAACGTGGATGGCGGATTGATGTTCAACACTTCGATTGACTCTGCAGGCTATTTCAACATCAACACCTTTACAAATGCAGGTTATCAGAACCGTGTAAGCTATCTTTCACTGAACGGTGAAGATTCGCAGAAGAACACTACACGCACCACATCTCTCTCTGAACGCTTGGCTGCAAGCTATAGAAACTCTTGGTTCGAATTTGAGTTGAATGGTTCTCTCCAGTATAATCACACACGCAACTTGCTGCAGAGCCAGAACAATCTCGACACTTGGAGCTTCAATTATGGTGCTAACATCGGGTTTACATTGCCATGGGGCACGGGCCTTAATATAGATATCCATGAAAATAGTCGCCGTGGTTATAACGACAAGTCGATGAATACCAACGAACTGATATGGAATGCGCAGATTAGCCAGAGCTTCCTCAAAGGCAAGCCACTCACTGTGATGCTTCAGTTCTACGATATCTTGCAGAACCAAAGCAACTTCTCGCGCAACATTTCAGCCATGTCTCGTAGCGACGTGCAGTATAATAGCATCAACTCCTACGCCATGCTTCACGTGAACTATCGCTTCAATGCTTTTGGCGGCAAAGCTGGAAGACAAGGACGGGGCGGCGACCGACAGTTTGATGATCGCGGTGGACGAGGTGACCGACCTATGGGACCACCACCTGGAGGATTCGGTGGAGGCGGCAGACGAGGCGGCTTCGGTATGTAGAATAAGTCAGTCCGGTAAAAACTATAGGATTCTATCGTTTTTACCGGACTGCTTTCGTTTTGGTTCAGTTTATCTTTTCAGCGTTTCTCTTGCCATGTTTTCAGCTTGCTTGCGAGCAGGCTTTTTTGTTTCGGTGAGCGGGAGTGACGTCACGCATAGGTAGTGCTTGGGGCGCCAATAGTGGGGGAGCACTTGCTCACAGATGCATCTTATTTTTGCTTGCGGATGTGTCGATGATTCGTAGAGCAACACCACGGCTTCGCCAAATTGTGGATCGGGTGCCTTGGTAATCATATAGGGGATGGGCAGATAGGCATGAAGCAATCGTTCCACCTCTTCTATTTGTATTTTGATGCCGCCACTATCAATCACATTGTCCTTTCTGCCGAGAATGCGAAACTGCTTCCCGTCAGCACTAAGTTCGGCAATATCGTTAGTTGTAATCGTTTGCTCGCACACGTCGGGGGCATCAATGACAAGACAATGTTCGGCATTCAGATGCACGTGGACGGACGGAAAGGGAGTATACCAACGGGAGGCATCAGGACCATTCATCCTGCGCAGTGCAATGTGTGACAACGTTTCTGTCATGCCGTACGTGCTCCACACCGCATTAGGGAAATCCTTGAGTTCTTCTGCCATGGCGTCATCAATGGCGCCACCACCGATGATGAGATGCTTAATCTGGCGCAATAGATTCCGTTCCTCAGCCACTTGCAATGAACCATACACTTGCATGGGTACCATCGCCGCAAAGGTGGGTACTTCTGTCAGACCGCGCAAGGGATGACTACTGGGCTTTACCGAGATGAGGCGAAGGTCGTTAACGAGGCTTCTGACCACCATCATCTTCCCCGCAATGTAGTCGAGAGGCATGCAGAGCAAGGCTGTGTCGCCAGGCTGCAGACCGAGAAAGTGGCACGTGATGCGTGCTGAAGCCATCATTCTGCGCTTCTCCACCCGCATTGGTTTGGGCTTTCCTGTAGACCCGCTGGTATGTACGAGTAGGGTGTCACTAGCTTGATGCCATTTCGAAAGGAATTCTTCTAAGGTCATATCGTGTGTGTGATGCAATGAAAAACTCCCCGAAAGTCATGCCTTCGGGGAGTCTTGTATGTAAAGCAAAATGTTTTCTGTTGATTATTCTGCAGCAAGACGCTCCTTGATAGCCTTGCTGTCTGCCTCATAACCAGGCTTATCGAGCAGCGCAAACATATTCTTCTTGTAGGCTTCTACGCCTGGCTGGTTGAACGGATTGACGCCGAGCAAGTTGCCGCTGATGCCGCAAGCAATCTCGAAGAAGTAGATGAGCTGTCCGAGGTAGTACTCGTTGAGTTCGGGCATGCTGATGCGGATGTTAGGAACACCGCCGTCTACGTGTGCCAAACGTGTGCCTAATTCAGCCATTTTGTTCACTTCGTCCACACGTTTTCCCGCGAGGAAGTTCAGTCCGTCGAGGTTTTCCTCATCGTGAGGGAACAACAACTTGCTGTTAGGTTGCTCAATACTGATGACGGTCTCATAGATGGTGCGCTCGCCTTGCTGTATCCATTGACCCATAGAATGCAGATCGGTGGTAAAGTCGCAACTTGCAGGGAAGATGCCCTTGCCATCTTTGCCTTCGCTTTCTCCGAATAGTTGTTTCCACCACTCGCTGAAATAGTGCAGTTTAGGCTGGAAGTTGACCATGATTTCAATCTTCTTTTTCGCCTCTGCATAGAGCGCATTGCGCACGGCAGCATATTGTGCAGCGATGTTTTCTTCATAAGGAGTATCCTTGCCGCAAGCCTCTTCCATGGTGCGCGCTCCTTCTACGAGCTTGGTGATGTCGAATCCTGCGCAAGCAATGGGGAGCAGTCCTACAGGGGTAAGCACAGAAAAGCGACCGCCCACATTGTCTGGAATGACAAATGTCTTGTAGCCTTCTTTGTCGGCAGCAGCACGTGCAGCACCTTTATGGGCATCTGTCACTGCCACAATCACATCCTTTGCTTCTTCTTTACCGCGCTGAGTTTCACACTGTTTCTTGAGCAGACGGAAGGTCAAGGCTGTTTCTGTGGTTGTGCCACTCTTGGAGATGTTGATCACTCCAAACTTCTTGTTCTTCAGATAGTCTGTCAGTTCTGCCAGGTAATCTTCTCCGATGTTGTTTCCAGCAAAGACGATGGTGGGGTTTTTCTGGTCGTCGTTGGTGAGCCAAGCAAACGCGTTGCCCAAGGCTTCAATGACGGCGCGTGCACCGAGATAGCTGCCTCCGATGCCCGCAACAACCACTACTTCGCACTTAGCACGTAGTGTGTCGGCACAAGCCTTTATCTCTGCAAGAAATTCAGACGTGATGCTCGATGGCAGATGGAGCCATCCGAGGAAATCGTTCCCAGGACATGTTCCTTTTTCCAAAGCCTCTTGAGCGGCTTTCACTTGTGGTTCGTAGGCTTTTACAGCATCTTTGCCGAGAAACTGCACAGCCTTTGTAATGTCTAAGCAGATGTTTTTCATTGTCGTCAATTTTTAGTATGGTTTGATGTTGATTGCTTTTTATCTGAATGAATCAGTGAGCAGCTTGATTTCTATCTGCGGACTGATGCGCTCGTAAAGGATGTTATAGACTGCATCGAGAATGGGCATATTGACGTGCATGTGGCGGTTGATTTCCTTCATACACTTCGTTCCGAAAAATCCCTCGGCAATCATTTCCATTTCTATCTGCGCACTTTTCACGCTATACCCCTTTCCAATCATGGTGCCAAACGTGCGGTTGCGTGAGAAATTGCTGTAACTGGTCACCAACAAGTCGCCCAAATACACGCTGTCTTCAATGCTCCTGTCCATGGGATGAACGCTCTTTACGAAGCGTGCCATCTCTTGCAGGGCGTTTGCCATGAGCACAGCTTGGAAGTTGTCGCCATATTTCAGACCGCTACAGATGCCTGATGCGATGGCATAGACGTTCTTGAGCACCGAGGCATACTCAATGCCAATCACGTCGCTACTGGTCTTGGTCTTGATATAGTCGCTGGCGAGCACCTCTGTAAACGCTTGGGCTTTCTCTCTATCAGAGCATCCCACGGTGAGATAACTTAGTCGTTCCAATGCCACCTCTTCTGCGTGAGAAGGTCCTCCGATGCATGCCAGGTTATCATAGGGCACGTCATAAACTTCGTGGAAGTATTCCGAACAAACCAAGTTCTCATCGGGCACGATGCCTTTGATGGCAGTTACAATAAACTTATCACGTATGCGCGCCTTCAGTTTCTTGAGGTGGTTCTTCAGATAGGGGGAGGGTGTTACGAACACCAAGGTGTCGTAATCCTCCACGATTCTATTGATGTCGCTTGAGAAAAATATCTCGTCGCAGTTGAAATGTACGCTAGTGAGATAGGCGGGGTTGTGGCTCATGCGGCGAAACTCCTCGATGCGGTCATCCCGTCGCATATACCAACCGATGTGGTGGGTGTGTCCCACCACAATCTTGGCTATGGCTGTGGCCCAACTACCACCACCTATGATTGCAACCTTGCCTACGTTAAACATATGTTTCGGACTCTTACTTGTTGGCGTTCTCTATCCACGCCTCAAACTGGTCTACTTTAGGATTCTCGTAGCCGAGTTTGTATTTCTTGTTTACTCCACACACGTCCATCTGCAACTTCTGTGCTTTCACATTCTTAATGTCGGATACGAGGTTGTAGCCCGCCTTGTTAAACACGGGCACCCATTCCTCGCTCACACCGATAGCTGCCCATTCGCTGACGGTGCTCTTGGGCATCGTCTTTTCGGGGCGCATCTGTGGGAAGAGCAAAACTTCCTGTATGAAAGGCTTACCAGTCATAAGCATGGTCAAGCGGTCGATGCCTATGCCAATGCCAGACGTAGGAGGCATACCGTATTGAAGCGCACGTAGGAAGTCGCGGTCTATGACCATGGCTTCGTCGTCGCCCTTGTCAGCCAGTTTCATTTGGTCTATGAAGCGTTCTTCCTGGTCGATTGGGTCATTGAGCTCGGAGTAGGCGTTTGCCAATTCTTTGCCGTTTACCATCAGCTCGAAGCGCTCTGTCAAGCCGGGCTTAGAGCGGTGCATCTTGGTGAGAGGCGACATTTCCACAGGATAGTCTGTGATAAAGGTAGGCTGGATGAACGTTCCTTCGCAGAATTCGCCGAACAATTCATCGATCAGTTTGCCTTTGCCCATGGTCTCGTCTACCTCCATGCCTTTCTCTTTGCAGAAGGCACGAATTTCTTCTTCGCTCTTTCCGTTGCAGTCGAAGCCTGTTTTCTCCTTGATAGCGTCCAGGATAGGCAAGCGACGGTAGGGGGCTTTGAAGCTGATGACATTGTCGCCCACTTTGCGCTCGGGTGTACCGTTAACTGCGATACAGATGGTCTCGAGCAGTTTCTCGGTGAACGACATCATCCAGTTATAGTCCTTGTATTGCACGTAGAGCTCCATGCAGGTAAACTCAGGGTTGTGGTTGCGGTCCATACCCTCGTTGCGGAAGTTCTTTCCAATCTCATATACGCCTTCGAAACCGCCCACAATGAGGCGCTTCAGATAAAGTTCTGTGGCGATGCGCATATACATATCGATGTTCAGCGCATTGAAATGAGTGATGAAAGGACGTGCGCTAGCACCACCAGCAATGCTTTGCAGTGTCGGTGTCTCTACCTCTGTGTAGCCAGCCTCGTCAAGAACTTTACGGATGGTACGCAGCACGGTGGCACGTTGGAGGAAGGTATCTTTCACGCCATCGTTGACTATAAGGTCAACATAACGCTGGCGATAGCGCAATTCGGGGTCGTCAAACTTGTCGTAAGCCACACCATCTTTATATTTTACAATGGGGAGCGGCTTCAAGCTCTTTGACAGAAGCGTAAGCTCTTGAGCATGTACGGAGATCTCACCAGTCTGAGTTTCAAACACGAAACCCTTGATTCCGATGAAGTCACCGATATCCATCAAACGCTTAAACACCTTATTATATAAGTCTTTGTCCTCGTTTGGGCAGATGTCATCACGGGTGATATATACCTGTATTCTACCCTTGGAGTCTTGCAATTCGACAAAGCTGGCCTTGCCCATCACGCGGCGCGTCATCATACGACCTGCGATGCAGACCTCACGTTTCTCACCTTCTTTATATTCAGCTTTTATATCTGTAGAAAAAGCATTGGTGGGAAACTCTGCGGCGGGATACGGATCTATTCCCATATCACGCAATTCTTGCAGACTCTGGCGTCTGCCTATCTCCTGTTCACTTAACTCTAATACGTTCATTTCTTATAGTATATATACTCTTGTTCGTGATTGTTATGGCTGCAAATTTACTAAATTATTCCGAATAAGTGCGCCTTTTTCACTTTTTTCTCTGTATCTTTGCATAAAGACAGTAAGGGTAATCGCAGTGTGAGTAAACTGTGCTTTTGGTTGTGCGCTTGCCCTTGCTATACCATGACTGAGATAGATGATTAGACAATATGAATGTAGAACGTATCAATGAAATGCTCCAAAGGCAGCCCAGCTTGTCCACTTCGTTGGGCATGGAGTTTGTTTCTACCCCAGAAGAAGACACGTGTATGGCTCGCATGACGGTTGACGAGCGCAACAAACAACCTTTCGGCTTCCTCAGTGGAGGTGCCACCTTGGCGCTTGCTGAGAATTTGGCGGGTGTCGGCTCACTCGCTATTTGCCCTGGAAAGATAAGTGTGGGCATCAATGTGAGCGGCAATCATGTCAAAGCGGTGCGCGAAGGCGATACCGTAACGGCCTTTGGCAAACTCGTGCAAAAGGGACGTGTGCTCCATGTGTGGCACATTGACATCAAGGATACTGCTGGAGATCTTGTTTCTACCGTACAGGTAACCAATTATGTGATTACGCCGCGCAACAAATGAGAACATACACTGTGATGTATCGGTTGCCTGGAGAGCGGCAGTGTGTGGCATTGACGCAGACCAAAGGAGAACCGAAACGCTTGTTTTCGTTCGAAGAACTCAATGGACAACAGGGCTTCGTCTTTGCTCCATTTGCTCCTTCTGACGACGAACCGATATACCTTTTTTCGCCCGATGTCGTCGACTTCTTTAATCAAGACGAATGTGAAACGAAGGAGGTGACGTGGATGCTTACTTCTTTATCCACTCGAGAGCGTGAAGACTATGCCGTGGATTTTGCCAATTTCCATGCCCAACTCATGGCGGAAAAGTACGACAAAATTGTCTTGGCACGTTGTTCTCGCATGCGTTGTGGGGCTGATGTAGATGTGCGCCAACTCTTCTTGCGTGCCTGCAAACGCTATCCTCGTCTGTTTGTATCGCTCGTTTGCTTGTCTGATACAGATGCCTGGCTGATGGCTACTCCCGAAGTGTTGCTTTCTGGTCAGGCTTCTCACTGGCACACCATGGCATTGGCGGGGACGATGAATTACCATTCCGAACAACTCACCCTCCCCGTGGAACAGGTGTGGTCGGCAAAGAATTTGATGGAACAAGAGTATGTGTCGTCCTATATCACCCAACGTATCGAACAGTTCTCTCCCGATTTTAATGCCGTAGGGCCCTATACGATGCGCGCGGCAGGACTGATGCACTTACGCACCGACTTCGATTTCCAGTTGCCCGACACCTCCTCGTTGGGACGTATGTTGGCCGTTTTGCATCCCACACCAGCCGTGTGCGGCATGCCGAGAGATGCTGCCCAACGGTTCATAGCTGCCAATGAGGCTTTCCCACGGCATTATTACAGTGGCTTCCTTGGCCCACTCAACCCCAAGAATAATACACATCTTTATGTCTCACTCCGCTGTATGCATTTGCATGCAGATGGCCTGGTAGACTTCTATGCCGGTGGCGGATTGCTTCGCGATAGCGTGGAGGAGGAAGAATGGCGTGAGACGGAAGCGAAGATGCAAACGATGAAAGCTCTTTTCCAATAAATTGACGAATAAGATGTATAGCAATAAACAAAACGTAAACATACTGACAGCCTTGCTCCTCAAGCATGGTGTGCGCCACGCGGTGCTCTGTCCGGGCAACCGCAATGCCCCCATTGTACACAATCTGAACGAGTGTGGCATCAACTGCTATGCCGTGACCGATGAGCGGTCGGCTGGTTTCTTTGCGCTAGGCGTGAGGCAAGCCACTGGCGAAATGGTGGCTGTCTGTGTCACCTCGGGCTCTGCCTTGCTCAATCTTGCGCCCGCTGTGGCTGAGGCAAGCATGCAGCACCAGGGCATCATTGTGATTTCTGCCGACAGACCGGCGCAGTGGATAGACCAACTAGACGGACAAACACTGCCTCAATCGGATGCATTGGCGTCGTTAGTGGCTAAGCGGGTGACACTACCAGAACCTCATACGGATGAAGAACGATGGTATTGCAATCGCTTGGTCAACGAGGCGTTGGTCGTGGCAGGCAGATCAAGCCATCCTTCGGTGCATATCAACGTGCCCATCTCTGAGCCTCTCTTCACGTTCGATGTGCCCGAGCTGCCCGATGAACGGTGTGTTCGGCTGGTCGAACCCGTGTTGAATACTGGCGAGGCGATACGCTGCTTGGAAGAAAAGTTGTCACAGTGCGAGCATCCGATGATTGTGATCGGTCAGCTAACGGCTTCTCAAGATTTAAACATGGCGATGGCTCATTTGTCCCAGTGGTTCCCTGTGTTGCGTGAACCGCTGGCCGCTGAATCCTCAACGCTTTTCGACGATGTATTGTCTCGCCTAGAGAAAGAGGGCGCAGATATGACTCCCTATCTGCCAGACTTCATTCTTTATGTCGGCGGCAATATGGTGAGCAAACGCTTGCGCCAATTCTTGCGGCGTGCCAAGGATGCTGAATGTTGGGTAGTGGACGATCAAGCAGCACTTCACGACACCTTTATGAATCTTACCATGCACATCGTGGGAGATCCAGAGACATTACTTGCCACATTGATGATGCGTATGAAGACACTGGTAGCCGACGGAGCGTGGCAGCAGAAGGCTGTCTATCATCACTTGTGGAACGAAGCGTTCGACAAGGAAGAGCTGGTTACTGCAGACCACAACTTACCCTATTCACCCGCAGCAGTGGTTGCCTATTTCGAGGAACAACTTGAAGATATGGAATATAACTTCCAGACGCATTATGCCAATTCCACTGCCGTGCGCCTTGGATGTCGTTATGCCCAGCATCATGTATGGTGCAACCGGGGCGTGAATGGCATAGAAGGGTGCCTATCCACAGCCGTTGGCTTTGCGGCAGCCACAAGCGACATGGTGTTTTGTGTGGTTGGCGACTTGAGTTTCTTCTATGATCAGAATGCTTTATGGAACCAGAACTTGAGCGATAACCTGCGTATCATCTTGCTCAACAACCACGGCGGCGAAATTTTCAAAGGCTTCAAAGATGCCCAACAGAGTGCTGCTTTCGACAAATATATACGTGCGTCACATTCCGCAGATGCCCGTGGCATCTGCACACAAAACGACATCGGCTATCTATCAGCCCACAACATGGAAGAAATGAAGGTGGGCATAGTGTCGCTATTGACCACGATGAGTCAACGCCCAATGCTGTTGGAGTGCTTTTTCGAATAGTTATACATCCTGTAAAACATAAATACGATATACGATGAACAAAAGAGAATGGAAACAAATCGAAGGATTCGACTTCAAGGAAATCCTTTTTGAAGAATACGACGGCATCGCTAAGATCACGATAAACCGTCCCCGTTATCGCAATGCATTCACTCCGCTCACCACGTGGGAGATGAGTCAGGCTTTCAGTTGGTGCCGCGAGGCTCAGCGCATCGGCGTGGTCATCCTTACCGGAGCGGGCGATAAAGCATTTTGTTCGGGCGGCGACATGCACGTGAAAGGGCGTGGTGGCTACGTCGGATCGGATGGTGTGCCGCGCCTCAATGTGCTTGATGTGCAGCGACAGATACGATCGCTACCCAAACCCGTCATTGCCATGGTCAACGGATATGCCATTGGAGGTGGTCATGTGCTCCACTTGATGTGCGATTTGACCATTGCCAGCGACAATGCCATCTTCGGACAGACGGGTCCTAAGGTCGGTTCTTTCGATGCAGGATTCGGTGCAAGCTATCTTGCGCGTATCGTCGGACAGAAAAAAGCGCGCGAGATATGGTTCATGTGTCGCCAATATTCTGCTGTCGAAGCCGAGCGAATGGGCATGGTAAACAAGGTGGTGCCTTTCGACAAATTGGAGGATGAGTGCGTGGAATGGGCACAGACGATGATGGAAAGATCGCCTTTGGCACTGCGCATGATTAAGGCTGGACTCAATGCGGAGCTTGACGGACAGGCAGGCATTCAGGAGTTGGCGGGCGATGCCACCATGCTTTATTATTTCCTGGACGAGGCTCAGGAAGGTGGAAAGGCGTTTTTAGAGAAGCGCAAACCCGACTTCAAGAAATATCCAAAACTTCCCTAACATGGACTATCACATCAGCATAGAGCCGCGCACACTGCATTTCAAGCAGCCTGCCGGCACTTCGCGCGGTGTCTATACCACACGCCGCTCTTGGTTCTTACACCTTACCGCCACCGAGTGCCCAGGGCGTGAGGGCATTGGCGAGTGCGCTCCTCTTCCCGACCTCAGTTGTGATGCCACGCCCGAATATGAGCGTACGCTTGAGGCAGTGTGCCGCCAGTTTGAACTGACAGGCCAACTTCCTGATCAGATGTTGCGCCCCTATCCATCCATACGGTTTGGTTTAGAAACCGCCTTGCTGTCGTTCGAAAGGCAGTCGGATGTGCTCTTCGACACCGCATTCGGTCGCGGAGAAGTGGGCATACCCATCAACGGACTTGTCTGGATGGGCACTTATGATGAGATGCTGGCGCGCATGGAAGAGAAGATGAAGGCTGGATTTCGTTGCGTGAAGCTAAAAATCGGGGCGATAGACTTCGAGAAGGAACTCGAGTTGATACGTCATATCCGTGAAGCGTTTACGGCTGAGCAGATAGAACTGCGCGTCGACGCCAACGGAGGTTTCGACTATGAAGATGCTTTCAGCAACCTTGACCGCCTCGCCCAATATGATATCCACTCCATAGAACAGCCCATTCGGCAGCGCCAGTGGACGAAGATGGCGATGCTGTGCCGTCATTCACCACTGCCCATCGCCCTCGACGAGGAACTCATCGGGGTGAATATGCCGATGATGAAAGCCGACTTGCTCGACACCATACGCCCTGCCTATGTGGTCTTGAAGCCTTCATTGCATGGTGGAATGTGCGGCACGCAAGAGTGGATAGACCTTGCCCGTGAGCGCGGCATAGGGAGTTGGATAACGAGTGCCTTGGAGAGCAATGTGGGACTCAACGCCATAGCCCATTTCACGGCACATGTTTATGGCGATGAAATCACCTTCCCACAAGGCTTGGGCACGGGACAACTCTTTACCGACAATGTTTCCATGCCATTGGAAATAGCTGGCGACGAGTTGTGGTATCGGTCAGCGAAGCGTTGACAGGCAGTATTTCAAAGGGGATGCTTGGTAGGATAAGTGGAATTTTCTAACTTTGCATTCCTTATAAACAGTATGATTAGAAATCGGAAAAAGACAATGGAAAAAGATTCGTTGATAGTAGTAAGCGGTGGCATGGACTCCATTACGCTGCTTTATGACATGAAGGACCGCATTGCCATGGGCGTGTCGTTCGACTATGGAAGCAATCACAATGCACGCGAAATACCTCTCGCCGAGATGCACTGCAAGCGGTTGGGCATCAAACATGTGGTGATTAAACTGGATTTTATGCACCAGTATTTCAAGAGTTCTCTGCTTGAAGGCGCAGACGCCATACCCGAGGGCAACTATGATGATGAGAACATGAAGTCGACGGTCGTGCCGTTTCGCAATGGCATCATGCTTGCCATCGCCACCGGACTGGCAGAGAGCAATGGTCTGAAAAACGTGATGCTTGCCAACCATGCCGGCGATCACGCCATCTATCCCGATTGCCGCCCCGAGTTTGTACGGGCTATGGGCATGGCTACCGAGGCAGGCACCTATGAGGGTATCCATGTGTTGGCTCCCTATACCGATATTACGAAGACCGACATAGCCCGTCGTGGCAAGGCGTTGGGCATAGACTACACCGAGACATGGTCGTGCTATAAGGGTGGCGAGAAGCATTGCGGCAAGTGTGGCACCTGCACCGAGCGCCGTGAAGCACTTGCTGACGCGGGCATAGAAGACCACACTGAATATGAAGACTAAAGGGGTATAGACCTGCAAAAGCACAATTACTTTCTTCTTCATTGATATGTACTACGCGATCAGGAAATATGTTCCACATTATAGGGCATTGTTATCGTTAGGCATACCCATCGTTATCGGACAGATAGGAACGATTATCTTGGGGTTTGCCGACACGCTGATGATAGGCCATCATAGTTCGACGGAGTTGGCCGCAGCCAGTTTTGTCACCAACATGTTTAATCTTGCCTTGATTTTTGCCATTGGTTTCTCCTATGGCTTGACGCCTGTCGTGGGTAGCTTGTATGGTCAAGAAAAACATGAACGCATCGGGGGAATCCTCAAAAACGGACTTGTTGCCAATGCTGTATTGGCGTTGCTCTTGGTGGCAGTCATGTCTGTGCTCTATCTGAACATAGACCATATGGGGCAGCCGGAAGAGCTTGTCCCCATCATGCGACCTTATTTCCTGGTCAATTTAGCGTCTATTCCATTCGCTTTGTTGTTCAATACGGTGAAGCAATTCTTCGATGGAACGACGAATACTAAGGTTCCCATGTGGACCATGATTGTGAGTAACTTGGCCAATATCGTAGGAAACTATCTGCTCATCTACGGGAAATGCGGACTTCCAGAGCTTGGTTTGTTGGGCGCGGGCGTGTCTACGTGCCTGTCGCGTGTGCTGATGGGCATGACGCTCATGCTGTGGTTCTTGTGTCGCAAGCGTTATGCGGCCTATCGGCGGGGCTTCTTCTCGTCGAGTGTCAATCGTGCCGACTTTGTCTATCTCAATCGTATGGGGTGGCCCGTAGCGTTTCAAATAGGTATGGAAACTGCCTCTTTCAGCTTGAGTGTCATCATGATAGGATGGATAGGCACCCTTGCGCTCACCGCCCATCAAATCATGATCACCATCTCGCAGGTATTCTATATGATTTATTACGGGTTGTCTGCAGCCGTGGCGGTGCGCGTTAGCTATTTCCATGGGCAGCGTGATTTCTGTGCGCTTAGGCGTGCGTCCTATTCGGGATGCCACGTTACGCTAGTGATGATCGTGTGTTTCATCGTGCTTATTTTGCTTTCCCGCCATCAGATGGGACGCCTTTTCACCAACAATGTGGCAGTGTGTCAACTCGTTGCTCAGGTGGCACTTCCGCTTGCCATATACCAACTCGGTGACGGAATGCAATATGTATTTGCCAATTCTTTGCGAGGACTGTCGTGTGTGAGGCCGATGATGTATATCGCTTTTGTGGCTTATTTTGTCATCTCCCTACCTTTAGGCTATCTTTTTGGCATCGTTTGGGGGTATGGACTGGTAGGCATATGGTCTGCGTTTCCCTTTGGGTTGTCGTCGGCGGCAGTGCTTTACTATGTTTGGTTCAGAAAGTCATTGCGGAGAGAAGAACTTCTGGCGCGGCAAGTCACGCGCGTTCGATAGATAAAAAAAGACAATAAACATAATGTTACTATGAGAAAGATGATGTTAACCGCCTTCTTCCTGCTGGTGTCAGTGATGATGGCAAGCGCCCAAAATGGGCCGAAAAAAGTGTATGATGAAGCGGCTGATCCGATGGCGCAGATAGATGCAGCACTGGAGAAAGCCAAGGCTGAAAACAAGTATGTGGTCTGCCAAGTGGGTGGCAACTGGTGCCCGTGGTGTCTGCGTTTGGCTGATTTCGTAGAGAAAGATACAACTGTCAGCAAGATAGTTGCCGACAACTTTGTCTATATACACGTGAACTATACGCCCAGCCCGTCTCTTCCTGCAGAGAAACTCGCCAAGATGAAGCAGATGATGCAGCGTCTGAACAGTCCTGCTCGGTTCGGGTTCCCCGTCTTAGTGGTGCTCAACGAACAGGGAAAGGTGCTCCATGTGCAGGACTCCAGTTTCTTGGAAGAGGGCAAAGGATATGACGAAAAGAAGGTGGTGCGGTTCTTAAAGAGTTGGACACCTGCTGCCGTCAAAGCGCAATAATACGGGCGCTTTATAATGGAACTGCCACTTGGCATCCGTAACACTGCCACTAACGACTCGTAACTCTGCCTCTAACGATGGCTGAAACGTAGTGTTACGATTGGTGAGTAGCACACAAACGAGTGGAGACCCATTCGTTGAACAATAAAAAAGGGTTGCGCCATGATGTGGTGCAACCCTTTTTAGATTGTGATAGTGTCTTGTTTTACATGTTTTTGCAAGGCTCGTTCTTGTGGTGTGCCACCTTCTCGCCTTTCTTTACTAACCTCACTTGATAACCTATCTTGCCGAAGGCTTGGCTCAGTTTGTCGGTTGTCGTCTTGTCCGCATCATATTTGATGGTCACGGTCTGCTTCTCCACGCTGGTCTCAATGCTCTTTACGCCTTTTTCAAAGCGTAGGTTACCCTTGATCTTCTTCTCGCAATTCTCACAGTGCATCTGCGGATTGGTGGTGAAGATGGCAGTCTTGATGTCCTTGGCATAGCCTGTGGCTGCAACTAGGAGGGTGATGGCGAGTGTGGCTAATCTTGATTTCATTTTCATAGCTTGTCTTTTTTATGTTGTTTACAGTTTGATTCTCATTCCCAAATACCCCATGGCGCCTTCCACAGGTCCCCATACGAGGGTAGGCTCGAAATCTGTTCCCCATGGATTGTCGGCACCGATGATGGGGCGTGTCTGCCGATAGCCGGTCAGGTTCTCGCCGCCCACATAGAGTGAAATGTGGCGGAATTCACGGGTGAGTTGTGCCGAGAGTTGTTCGTAGGCGTGAAATCGCGGTTGCCATGAGGGTGTTCCGTCGGCGAGCGTATAGGCAGTGGGCATGCGTCCGCCGCCGTTGAGTTGCAAGGTAATGTCGAATTTCCACAGTTCCAGAGGACTCTTGTAACTCAGACTTACTAGTCCTTTATATTTGCTTTGCAGCGGTTTCTCCAACAGTTTTCCGCCATACGTGGTCTTCACATCGTTCAGTCGATAGGCGGCGGTGAGCGAGAGGGTGTTCAAGAGCGGGTAGGTGAAGTCCACTTGCAGGGTGTTGCTATATGATTTTCCTTGCAGGTTGGCAATGTGCAACGTGTGTGGGTCGGTGTCGTAGTCTACGACCGCTTGTCGTGAGAACCGCGTGTGGTAATATTCGGCATTCAGTTTCAGCGTCTTTCCGAAAAGCGGAATGTTCCATCCCGTGCTCACTCCGTAGTTCCAAGCCGCCTCTTGTTCCATGTCGTCAATGACGAGCGTGCGTCTTGAAGCCAAGAGATAATTCATCTCGGCAAGTGGGTGAATCGTGCGGTAACCCTTTCCTGCAGACAGACGAAGGCTGAACAGGCTGGACGGCATCCACTTCACGTGCATTCTGGGTGTGACGAATGTGCCATGCAGACTGCTGTGGTCTACGCGCAATCCTGCCATGGCAACCAGCCGTTCATGCAGATTGAACGTGTATTGAGCGTAGGCACCGGGTGTCGTTTCGCGCTCGTTGATGCGCTCGCCCGATAGGTGCTGACCCAGATAGTCGTAGTTCAGACTGATGCCGGTAGATAGGTTGTGCAGTGTTCCAAAGTTGGTTTCATACATCAGTTGGGCATAGACGTTCTTCTCGTTCACGTCATATGGCTTGTGCCCATAGTAGGCTTGCTGCTCGTGCATCGACGTGTTGGCCATCAAGGCAAGGTTGCCGCCGTGTGCAGGGTCGAGCACAAAAGCGTGTTTCATGTAGCCTTCATAGCGGTTTGTGCGTATGCCGATGCGGTATAGTTCGCCTTCCATGTTGTGCTGATGAGCGGTTTGTCCGCTGGTGCGGTTCTCGTTGATGAGGCTCAGTCCACCGTGGAAGATGTAGCGGTCGCCCTTCCACACCCAGCGATTCGACAGGTTGTATTGGCGCACCTTGGGCATATCAATGAAGCCGTCGCCGTTTTGGTCGTGGTGACCCCAACTGTTCTCGAAGTGGAGCAGCAAGTTGGTCGACAAGCGCGAGTCGAGATGCAGGTTGGCATCGGCATTGGCTTCCATCTTCGCCTTGCTATTTCCATAGAGGTTCACGTCGACAGACTGTTCCGCTTCAGGCTTCAGATATTCCACGTTGAGCTGTCCGGTGATGGCTTCATAGCCGTTTTTGACCGACGCATTGCCCTTCGACACCTGTATGCTCTGCATCCATGACCCCGGCACATAACCCAGTGCGTAGGGCAGGGCGGCACCGCGAAAGGCGGGCAAGTTCTCAGTAAGCATTTGCACGTATGTGCCGCTCAGTCCGAGCAACTTGATTTGCTTGGCTCCCGTAGTGGCATCGCTATAGTTTACGTCGACCGAAGGGTTGGTCACAAAGCTCTCGCCCAAGTTGCAGCAGGCGGCCTTGAACAACTCTTGTCGGGTGATGACCGTACCGTTCACGGCGCCTGCCATGCGGCGGGTCGTACTGCCCGATGTGACAGTCACGCCATCCAGATGTTGCCCCTTGATGGTGGTGGAGTCTTGTTGTGCTTTGCTGGCAACGGGTGCCGATAGCAACAGGAGTGCGGAGAGTGTGGTTTTGATGTTCATATAGATATTTCCGTCATGTTGGTTTGCGGTTGCAAAGGTAGGCAAGTGAGTGGCAAACGTTGTTACGGAATTTTGGATATGATTTATAACTTGTAGATTTCTTCCCACTGGTCGCGCAACTTGGGCATGCTTTCCAGCACGATGCTAGCGCCTTCTTGCAGCAGTGCTTGGTCGGGAAGAGGTCCTGTGTTTACGCCGATCGTGAAGATCTGTGCGGCTACGGCGGCGCGCACACCCAGCGGGGCGTTCTCTACGACGATGGCTTGCCATGGTTCTGCGCCTGCTTTCTTCAGTCCTTTCAGGTAAGGCTCGGGGTCTGGTTTCCCATGACTCACGTCGAAGCTCGACACGATAAGCTCGGGCGTCACCAGTCCATCGAACTCTCTCGCCAGCTTTTCGAGCAACGAATGCTGGCCGCTACCGGTTACGACAACAATGGTCAGGCCGTTGTGCTTGATCTTAGTCATCAGTTCTTTCACGCCTTCCATCACTTTCGCGGGTGGGCAGGTGCTGAACACGCGCGACTTCTCGTCATACATGCGTTGTGCTTCTTCGTCTGAGATGTCTCGGTTCTTCTGCTGTTTTATGAGCATTTTGATGGTTTCCACACCTCTCATACCCTCATAGGTGTAGGCGTCGGCTTCCGCCATCTGAATGCCAAACGCCTCCATGGAGTGCTTCCAACTATAGGCGTGGTTGGGCATGGAGTCGTATAACACACCGTCCATGTCAAACAAAACGGCTTGGGGGGTGAACTTCTCGAATCCTGTTCGGGCGAGATACTTGTCTATTTCCTTCTCGTACATATTAATATAAGGTAATCTTTTGGGTGCAAAGTTAGTGCAAATCGAAGACAATGCAAAGCAAAAGGAAAACTTGTTTTCCGTTGCTGTCATTGTTGAGATGCCGCCTAAGTTATCTAAAGTTAGTGCAAATCGAAGACAATGCAAAGCAAAAGGAGACTTCTTTCGGCATGATAGCGTAAACGTTTGCGTAATATTTGTGAAACGCTAAATACGTTTTAATGCGGATATTCCCTAAATTTGCAATACAATAACCATAAAGTAACGTTATCAAACGAAGGAATCTCAAGTGTTTTTTAGAGCTTGAAAGCATACCTAGCTAAATAACTGACAAGAACAAATGAAAAAGAACGTAATGATTGTATGCCTTTTGTGCGCCATGAATTTGTGCGCTTGGGCAGATGCAACTCAGACAATCACCGTAAACGGAACCACGGTTACGGGAAAGACAGTTGCAAGTATTTCGTTCGAAGGGGACAATGCCGTTGTCGTTTATTCTGACAATAGCAAGGAAACATCGCCCATCGAACAAGTGAAAATCTCCTTTGCTTATTCCACAACAGGAATAAAAAACGTGAGCGTATTTAACTTTAATGGTATCGTCGACGGCCAGCTCCGTCTGAACGGACTCAAGGCTGGCGCCTCTGTGACGGTGTTCGACACGGCAGGAAAGGTGCAGACACGTGCCATAGCAGCTGAAGGCGAGACCGTTGTCGACGTGAGTGGCTTGCAGCGTGGCGTATATATGGTGCGCGCTGGCGAGCAGGTTGTCAAATTCATGAAGAAGTAAAAGGAGGCTTAGACTATGAAGAAAATCAACTCATTGATCATATTGCTCATCCTGTTCCTGTGCTTCCCCGTGGTAGCAGGTGCACAGACATGGGCGTTTAACGACCGCGATCCTTTCTTGAGCGATGCGGATGAGACAGCGATTGCTGCCGATGCAGCCAATTGGTATAACGATACCAGCAAATCTCGCTATGGCCATTTCACGGCTTTATCCAATGCTGCACTGACAGCCAATGGCACAGAACTGAGCATCACCAAGGGCTTGCTCTTTACTTTCGGTGCTGCCTCTGCTAATGATGGCGGCAAGGTGCGCTTGAACTATGGCAAGTCTTACGTGGAGTTCAATGCCACTGGCTTAGTATGTACCATCCCCAACGTGCAGAAAGGATGGAAGGTGACGGTGGTTTGTAAGACCAGTAGTAGCTCAACCAAGCGTGCTATCTATGCCACAAACTTGAGTGAGACGACGGGCTTCGGCACGCAGTCTACTTCTCAACAGACCTGTACGGGTGTCGTTACAGAAACGGGCAATGTGACGCTGACTACGACTGATGGTGGCATGCTCATCTATAGCATCTCTGCCGTAGACCCTGACAACGTGACTCCAGACCCCGTTAATCCAGATGACAACAACAAGGTGAACAACGCCGTGCAGCGCAACACCAACAAGAACCAGATGTTTGTCACCACCAATAGCAACACTATCAAGTATTACAACACCGAAGATGTGAAGACTGTGTCGTTCGCTGGCGACAAGACCATCATCGCTCCAGCCAATGGAAGTGAGAGTGATGAATATGACGCCACGGTGAAAGAAATCAGTTTTGCCAAGGCTGCAGAGCGTGGCGAAAGCGGAGAGGTGACCGAGAATGGTATCAAAATTACTGAGAGCAAAGGTTGGCAGGAGAGCCTCTATGCCAAGTGGACACTCCTCAGCGATGCCAAGAGCTACAACGTATACGTGAAGGGCGGTCAGTATGCAGACTATACAAAGATAGACCAACAACTGGTTCGCAACTATGGAACCTATGGTCGTGCAGACGTGGTAGGATTGAAAGCCGGCACTTACTCGTTGAAAGTGGTTGCCGTAGATGCCGATGGCAATGAGACAACTGCCACTGGTGAGGCTGCCAACCTCAAGGTGAAGAACTACGACCGCCAGGGTTTTGCCCACAAGGGTGAGTCTGTAGGCGTGGGTGCCTATAAGAATGACGGTACGCTGAAAGATGGTGCAAAGGTGCTCTATGTGACGAAGAACACATTCAACACTGTGACTTGCACCCTCAAGAGCACAGCTAAAGGTGACAAGAGCGAGGAATATGTGGGCATCGGCAAGATTTTTGCTGCCAAGCAGAAGGGTTATGACACGACGCCACTCGCCGTTCGCTTCATTGGTGAAATCAAGACAAGTGATGCTTCTTCCGACCAACGCTTGACCGACCAAGGCGGATTGCTCCTGAAAGGAAATAATGAGGAGACTGTGATGAACGTGACCATCGAGGGTATCGGAGACGATGCTTGCTTCCATGGCTTTGGTCTTGGACTCGTCAACGGAACCAACGTAGAGGTGCGTAACATGGCATTCTTCTACCAAGGATCAAGCTATGACAACATGGAAGCCAAGGGAACACAATATCTCTGGGTGCACAACAACGACTACTTCTATGGAGAACAGGGTGGCGGTGACCATGGCAAGGGTGACGGTTCTCTCGACTCTAAAGATTGCGCATCGTTCTGTACGTTTGCCTATAACCATTATCATGACACAGGTAAGTCTAATCTCTGCGGTATGAAGTCAGAGTCTACGGACAACTTGATTTGTTATCATCACAACTGGTTCGACCACTCAGACTCTCGTCACCCACGTGTGCGTACTTCTTCTGTGCATGTATGGAACAACTACTACGACGGCGTCTCTAAGTATGGAATCGGTGTGACGATGGGCGCAAGCGTGTTTGTGGAGGCTAACTACTTCCGTAACACTAACAAACCTATGTTGATTTCGCTCCAAGGTACTGATGCGAAGGGCGAAGGCACCTTCTCTAGTGAGAATGGTGGCGTGCTTAAGGCTTTCGCCAACGTGTTTGCAGAGAAGAGCAAGAACTTTAGCTATATCACCTGGGAGCAGAACAAGACAAGTTTCGATGCCTATGAGGTGACCGACCGCAATGCGCAGGTTCCTTCAGACGTAGTAGCCAAGGCTGGCGGAACTACTTATAACAACTTCGACACGGATGCTAACAAGATGTATGAGTATACTCCCGATGCAGCAGCCGACATTCCTGCCATTGTTACAGGCTTCTATGGCGCTGGCCGCTTGAATCAGGGCGACATTCAATACACATTCAACAATGCTACGGACGATGCTGACTATGGTCGTTGCGCAGGTCTCGACGCTATCCTCAGCAGCTACAAGACTTCTCTCGTAGGTGTCTTTGGCGATGAGAGTGCTACCGTAGACCCAACGCCTACACCAGATCCTACGCCCGATCCAACCCCCGATCCAACTACTCCCGATGTGACTCCTTCTGTTGACGGTACTATCACATGCAGCTTTGCAAGAGGTGAAAACAACGTGGCAGAAGCTGTAGCTTCAGGTGCAACATTTACTTTGACCAGTTGCAATAATGGTGTGAACAAGGGTACAGCAATTGTTGACGGCACTACTTACACAGAGTGTGTGAAGATGGAAGGCAGCACAAGCATTGCTTTCACAACAACAGAGGAAATGACAATGACGCTTTATTTCGGCTCTGCAGATACAAAGTGTACTGCAAAGATAGACGGCAATAAGGTAGTAGATGCTGGTGCCACTATTGATACAACAGCTAAGACACTTGTCGTGAAACTTGCTGCTGGTTCTCATACAATATCCAAGCAAGATTCAGGCAACCTGTTCTATATCAAACTTGTGCC
>CAVKQP010000009.1:0-24677 GCA_963658165.1 Clostridium sp. CAG:302
CAGAATTGGAGTTCTTCCTGCAACCGTTTCCACGATAGTTTGCTTGATTTTCTGTTTTTCATCCTTAGTCAGACAAGGCGTTTCGCCTGTGGTAGCAAGGATACAAAAGAAATCGGCACCGTTGTCTATCTGATAGTTGATGATACGTTTGAGGGCATCGTAGTCTACTTGACCGTCTACGGTAAATGGAGTAATTAACGCGATACCGAGACCTTTGAATATGTTATTTGCCATAAAATCGAAATTGTATTTTCAAATTATTTGCAAAAGTACGTCTTTTATTTGAAATTAAAAAGAAACAAAGCAATTATTTTGCCGTTCGTATACATTCCATTGGTTTAATTATCACATTTTGTCAATGACTACCCAACCAAAGGAATACCATACCTAACAATACCAATGCCAAATCAACAACCTTACTCTTGAGATTCTTCTCGTGAAACACAGCTGCGCCAAACAGGAACGAAACAATGACACTACCGCGGCGTACCATCGAAACGATGGAAATCATGGCGCCATCAAGACTCAAAGCATAGAAATAGACAAAGTCTGCTGCACTAAGAAATACACTGATCAAGACTATACACCAATCCCAACGAAATGGAGTAGACTGCTTGCGCTTAGGCCACCATAATAGCACCATCATCGCTCCCATCATGAAGCATTGGTATATGTTGTACCAACTCTGCACCATCATGGTGTCGAGCCCCACACCGCCATTGCTCTTCGGTGCCATAAGATATTTGTCATAGAGACCACTAACAGCTCCAAGCACTGCTGCTATCACAATGAAATAAATCCATTTATCATGTTTGAAGTCTATTCCTTCTTTCTTTCCACTGCGACTAAGCATGAAAAATGAAGCAACTGCAAGTGCAACACCTATCCATTGAAAGGCATTGAGTCGTTCGCCAAACACGAGCAAGGCACCAATCAACACCATGACAGGACGTGTGGCATTGATCGGGCCAACAATGGTCAGCGGAAGATGCTTCATTCCGAAATAGCCGAATACCCACGACGAAAGCACAATGACACTCTTGCCGATAATGTATTTGTGCACATCCCATCCGCCAGTTCCTACATGAAATATGGAGCCATCAAGAACATGCGTATTGTAACTAAGCACGATGAACGGCAGAAAAATAAGTGAAGAAAATAACGTATTTAAGAACAATACAGGTATCACCGCATTGTCTTTGAGCGACTCTTTCTTAAACGAATCATAAAATCCCAGCAAAGTAGCCGAGAGAAACGCCAAAATCAACCACATCATAATAATCCTAAATATTAATCTTTTCCAATTGTTTTATTTTGGATATTGCACATCCCAAAGATAAAGGCCGCAAGCAGGCACGCTCTCACCAGCCTCAGTGCGGCTACCCGAATTCACGATGCGACGAAATTCGTCTATCGTGCAACGACCGCGCCCCACGTTAAGCAGTGTGCCCACCACTGCACGCACCATATTCCTGAGAAACCTATTGGCAGAAATAGTGAAACACCAGCGTCCCTCACCTATGCAATCCCAATGCGCTTCCGTCACATCGCAAAGCGTAGTCTTCGCATCCGATTTAGACTTACAAAACGCAGCAAAATCTTTTGTAGCAAGCAACACCTGTGTTGCCTCATTCATCTTTTCAAAGTCAATGTCATAGCGCATTTCTGCCGACTTTCCTTGACAAAAAGGATTTTTTGTAGTGTGCACATAGTAATGATAAGTGCGGCGCACTGCCGAAAAGCGAGCATGCAATTCTGGCGACACCTCAAGAATATTGTTCACAGCTACATCGCGCGGCAACAAGCTATTCAGTTTATATTTCAGTTGTGCACAGTCGAGTTCGTCTTCATGGTCGAAATGCGCCACCATAATCTTCGCATGTACGCCCGCATCTGTACGTCCTGCTCCCACCACTTCTTTCTTTTGGCGCAACAAAGTGGACAATGAGGTTTCCAACACTTCTTGAACAGAAATGCCATTAGGTTGAACCTGCCAACCATGGTAACGGGATCCATCGAAAGACAGGTATATAAAATATCTATGTATCATCGTTTTCCGAAATTGGCGGCAAAGTTACTAAGAAATATTGATACCAATGGGATTTGCTCGCAAAAGTAAACCTTTTTATCCCACATCATCATCGCTATAAGGTAATTTCTTCATGTTCAAGAACAAAAATAACCTTTTATTCTCTTCGCATACTCAGAAATTTACACTACCTTTGTGCACATAATTTCTAAAGGTATGACGAAAGAAGACCTCAAAATTGTATTTATGGGTACGCCGGAGTTTGCAGTTGAAACCCTGAAGGCATTGGTTGAGAATCAGTATAACGTGGTTGGTGTGGTGACACAACCCGACAAACCTGTAGGGCGACATGGCAGCGTGTTGCACCAAAGTGAAGTAAAGCAATATGCGCTCAGCCATGGGTTGCCTGTGTTACAACCCGAAAAGATGAAAGATCCCGTTTTCGTGGAACAACTGAAAGCATGGGGCGCCAACATGCAAGTGGTAGTAGCTTTCCGTATGTTACCTGAAATCGTGTGGACCATGCCTAAGTATGGTACATTTAATGTACATGCCGCTTTGTTACCCAAATATCGTGGTGCAGCCCCCATCAACTGGGCTGTTATCAATGGCGAAACAGAAACAGGGGTAACCACTTTCTTCCTTGACCACAACATTGACACAGGACGCATCATCATGAACGAAAAGATGACCATTCCAGACGATGCCGACGTGGAATATGTCTACGATAAGCTGATGTATTTGGGAGCAGACATCTGCCTAAAGACCATCGATAAAATTATTGAAGGAAATGGTGTTGCGCCTTCCATGCCGCAAGAGGAAAGTTCCGATTTACCTTTGGCACCCAAGATTTTCAAAGAAACGTGCTGTATCAATTGGGCACAACCAGCCAAGCGCATCTACGACTTCATCAGAGGTTTGAGTCCCTACCCTGGAGCTTGGACAACAGTACAGGGCGAGAACATAAAACCCACTGTGCTCAAAATATTCAAGACTACAAAGACAGGAAAAAATCTTGGGGCATCAACGACAGGAGATATTAGAATAGAAAACGGACACGTCTACATTGCCACTTCAGACGAATGGCTTGAGATAGAACAATTGCAATTGGCAGGCAAGAAGCGCATGGACGCACGTTCATTCGCCAATGGGTTACACAGCAAAGATCTGTGCATTTGTCTCAATCAAGAGATTTAAGCAACAACCAACATAATAAAAGAAAGAATGACAAGAGAACAAGATATAAAAAACGCTGTTGAGACCATGAGGAAAGGTGGTGTTATCCTTTACCCCACCGATACGGTTTGGGGCATCGGTTGCGATGCAACGAATGCTGATGCCGTAAAAAGAGTCTATGAAATCAAGCACCGCGATGATTCTAAAGCACTCATCTGTTTAGTAGATAGCGACAATAGGTTGCAACGCTATGTGCGCAATGTGCCCGATGTGGCATGGCAATTGTTCGATTGCGCCACCAAGCCCACCACAGTTATCCTAGACGGAGCGGTAAACCTCGCTCCCAACCTGATTGCCGAAGATGGAAGCATCGCAATGCGCATCACTCAGGAGCCATTTTCAAAGGAACTTTGCTATCGTTTCCAAAAAGCTATTGTGTCAACAAGTGCCAACATCAGTGGTGAACCTGCTGCATCCAACTATTGCGACATCAGTGAGGAGATACTTAACGCTGTGGATTACGTGTGTTGGAGTCGCAGACAGGAGCACAAGCCACACACTCCATCAAGCATCATCAAACTCGGAGAAGACGGACTTGTGAAGATTATCAGAAAATGAACAAGACCGAAACGATAGAAGAAATTATTGAGCCAAGCTGGTTCGATAGATTACTCCATTGGCGTGAACAGCATGTGACCGACAAGCAGATGACACTCGTGCTGAGTTTCATCGTCGGCTTCTTCTCTGCCGTCGCTGCCTATATCTTGCATTGGATTATTGCACAAATACAACTTTTGCTTACTGCCGGATTTAGCACAGATACTTTCAACTGGCTCTATCTCGTATTTCCTGTGGTCGGCATCTACCTCACTTCACTTTTTGTGCGCTATGTGGTGAAAGACAACATCTCACATGGTATCACTCGCGTTCTTTATGCCATCAGCACCAACCGCAGTCGGTTACGCGGACATAATTGTTGGAGTTCGGTCATCGCCTCCGCCATTACCATCGGCTTTGGTGGATCCGTGGGAGCTGAGGCTCCAATTGTACTAACAGGATCTGCCATTGGCAGTAACCTGGGACGTATGTTCAAGATGGATGCCAAGACCATGATGCTGCTAGTAGGCTGTGGTGCTGCTGCTGCTGTTTCCGCCATCTTCAAAGCCCCCATTGCAGGGTTGGTGTTCACGCTCGAAGTGTTGATGGTAGACTTAACCATGGCATCATTGTTGCCCATCATGACAGCCAGCGTCACAGCCACCTGTTTCTCCTACATCTTCGTGGGAAGCCAATCTTTGTTTCAGTTTCATCTTGATGCACCATGGCAGTTGGAACGCGTGCCTGCCACCATCTTGCTCGGCGTGTTTTGCGGCTTGACTAGTCTTTATTTCATGCGCACCATGACATCGTGTGAGGGCGTTTTTAGCAAGATGAAAAGCATGCCAATGGCTAAATTCTTGTTCGGAGGCGTCATGCTCAGCTCGCTGATCTTCCTATTTCCCGCTCTATATGGTGAAGGTTACAATAGCCTAAACATCTTGCTCAACGGCAAGACGCAAGCAGACTGGAATGCCATCATGAACAATTCTGTGTTCTACGGGAATGGCAGCTTACTCGTCCTCTATGTTGGACTGGTCTTGCTCACCAAGGTGTTTGCCACCTCTGCCACCAATGGAGGAGGCGGATGCGGTGGTACTTTTGCTCCGTCACTATTTATCGGTGGCTTTGCCGGATTTTTGTTCGCACGCATTTGGAACATGGAAGAGATTGGCATCTATGTACCCGAAAAGAACTTTGCCCTATTGGGTATGGCTGGCGTATTGGCTGGCGTGATGCACGCACCACTCACAGGCATTTTCCTCATCGCCGAGATTACGGGTGGTTACAATTTGTTCATGCCACTCATCATCGTGTGCATCTGCTCCTATCTAACCATCAGCATATTCGAGCCGCATAGCATATATAGTATGCGTTTGGCACGTGAGGGCAAACTGCTCACCCACCACACAGATAGATCTGTGTTAACACTGATGAGTCTTGACAGTCTCATTGAGCGCGACTTCACGTCAGTAAGTTCTGATGTAGAATTGGGAAAACTAGTACACATCATCAGCCGCACACGCTGGACCATCCTTCCCGTGGTAGACAACGCGGGAAACCTGTTGGGTGAAATCGACTTCGCTAAGATTCGCCATGTGGTATTCCGTACGGAATTGTACCATCATTTCACTGTAAAACAAATCATGTCGCAACCTCTTGCCATTCTCAATGTAGACGATTCAATGGAAAACGTGATGCAGACCTTCGACAAGACTGGTGCTGCCATGCTCCCTGTGCTGAACGAACAAAAGCATCTCATCGGCTACATCACCCGAACCAGACTCTACGAGACCTATCGCAAAATGGTGGCTGACTTCTCAGCAGACTAATGAAAAGCCGCCAAAGCGGGACACAGTTGTCATGTGCCACCACTTTGGCGGTTTTTCATTCAACTTTTAGGTGTATAGAACAATTTTTATTTCTTGATGTCCCACCCTATGGCACTAGCACCTAGCACGGCTGCATTACTACCATCAAGCGAAGACACAAGGAATTTAGCCTTACCCTTGAACGCATGGAACACATGGCGCTCGTAACTCTCGCGTATGGGATTCATAATCAAATCGCCCGCTTTAGTCAAACCGCCAAAGAACACAAATGCCTCTGGAGAAGAAAAGGCAGCAAAATCGGCACAAGCCTCACCCAACATTTCTCCTGTGAAAGCATATACATTCAACGCAATTTCATCTCCCTTGTTGGCTGCCAACGAGACATCAAGCGACGTGATGGTTTCGGGATCTTTCTCGCGAAGCAACGAAGGTGTGTCGCTATGAGCAAGCATCTCACGAGCCGTGCGAGCTACTCCGGTAGCAGAACAATAGGCTTCCAAGCAACCGTAACGACCACAACCACAACTGCGCCCATTTTCACGTCGCATGATGACATGTCCCAACTCGCCAGCAAAGCCATCACATCCATACACCAATTGTCCATTGATAACGATTCCAGAACCTACTCCCGTACCAAGCGTGAGCATGATAAAGTTCTTCATGCCACGTGCCACGCCATAGGTCATCTCGCCCACAGCTGCCGCATTGGCATCATTGGTAATAGCCACAGGTATGCCTAATGCCTGTTCAAACATGTTTGCCAAAGGAACAACCAATTCGTGTGCCCATGCAATATTGGCTGCATATTCAATGGTTCCCTTATAATAATTGGCGTTAGGTGCACCTATTCCCATACCTTGGATGGTATCTATGCCACCTACCTCATTAATCATAAAATCGAGAACCTTAACCGAAGCCTTCACATAGTCTTCTGCGTTATCGTAAGCCTGAGTTTTGATGGACGCTAGCGCTTTGATATTTCCCGACTCATCCACAATTCCGAATACAGAATTGGTGCCTCCCAAGTCTAGTCCAATGACATACGGTTTCTTTGTTTTTTGATTATTCATGCTATGATTTGATTTTGTTTGGTAACAATATAATTAAGTCTCGCAAAGGTAGCAAAAATAGGTACTCTACCAAAGTTTATACCTTATAATTTGCTCATATCAACTATTTTTTGCAATTTTGCATCCATTATGGGATTTCCAATTCAATTAGATATACTTGATTTTATTTTCAAAGGCTTATTGATAGGCATCTTCGCCTCTGCCCCCATGGGACCTGTAGGTGTGCTCTGCATCCAACGAACCCTTAACAAAGGTCGCTGGTATGGTTTCGTCACTGGCATTGGGGCTTCTGTAAGCGACATCATATATGCCCTTTTCACGGGCCTTGGCATGAGTTTCATGATGAACTTCATCAGCAATGCGCACAATAAGTTTTTACTTCAGATAAGCGGCAGTGTGCTATTGCTCATCTTTGGAATATACTGTTATCGCAGCAACCCCACCAAAAACATCCACAAAAGCAAGAAGCAACAGAAGGGAACGTTGGTACACAACGGTGTCACGGCCTTTCTAGTCACCTTCTCTAACCCTCTAATCATCTTCCTCTTCATCTTCCTTTTCGCACAGTTTGCATTCGTTGTGCCCAATCGTCCCATCGAGATGACTGTAGGATATAGTAGCATCGTAGGCGGTGCGTTGTTGTGGTGGTTTGGGTTGTCGTGGTTAATCGACAAGGTGAGAGGAAAGTTTGACGACAACGGCATTCTCATCATCAATCGTGTGGTGGGTTGCATCGTCATTCTTTGTTCGGTGATTATGCTACTCGGCACGATATTTAATCTTTATACACTTCCATACTAATGTTTGTAGCTCAGGAACTCAGAAAGAAAAGCATTGCGGAATATCTGCTCTACATGTGGCAGGTTGAAGACATTATTAGGGTTTACGACTGTCAACTTTCACGCATCAAGCGAGAATACATCAGCAAGTTCAACTATACCGACGAGCAGAAAGAAGAACTCGTAGACTGGTATGGCAATCTTGTACGCATGATGAACGAGGAAGGTTGTCGTGAGAAAGGTCACTTGCAAATCAACCGCATCGTCATCCAAGACCTCAACGAACTGAACGCCATGTTGCTGCAAAGCACAAAATTCCCATTCTACACGGCAGAATACTATAAGGTGTTGCCGTTCATTGTAGAACTGCGCAACCATGGTGCCAATAAAGAGGAGAACGAGATAGAGACCTGTTTCGATGCCCTCTATGGTATGGTGATGCTCCGTTTGCAGAAAAAGGAAATATCGCCAGATACAGAACATGCCATCAAGGAAATTACCACATTCATCGGTATGCTCTCCGATTATTATATCAAGGATAAGACAGAAGGACTAAAATTTGAAGACGACTGATGCCATGAACATCCTCATAACAGGCTGCAATGGACAATTGGGCAGCGAGATAAAAGCTATAGAAAAAGCACACGCACAGCACACTTTCTTCAACACATCACGCGAAGAGCTGGACGTTACTGACCATGATGCCGTGGAACAGTTTGTGAATGAGCACCAGATAGACGGCATCATCAACTGCAGTGCCTATACCGCCGTCGACAAGGCTGAAAGTGATGCCGACAACTGCAAGCGCATCAATGCTGAGGCTCCCGCCAATTTGGCTATAGCCATCGAAAAGCGCGGAGGATGGTTCATCCACGTTTCTACCGACTATGTCTTCGATGGAACCAAGCACACTCCCTATACCGAGACAGACAGCACTTGCCCAAACAGTGTGTATGGTGCTACTAAACTAGCGGGCGAAGAAGCAGCCACCAAGTTATGCCAGCACACCATGATTGTGCGAACGGCATGGTTATACAGTGCCTTTGGCAACAACTTCGTGAAAACGATGATACGCCTTGGACATACCAAAAATGAATTGGGAGTCATCTTCGACCAAATAGGCACACCTACCTATGCCAGTGATTTGGCACGTGCCATCATGGCTGCCGTAGAGCACGGTGTGGTACCAGGCATCTACCACTATTCCGACGAAGGTGTGGCAAGTTGGTATGATTTCACCAAAGCCATTCATCGCCTTGCGGGCATCAGCGATTGCCAGGTGCATCCTATCCATACATCGGAATACCCCACCCCAGCCAAGCGCCCAGCCTATTCGGTGCTCGACAAGACAAAAATCAAGCAGACATACGGCATCAGCATCCCCCATTGGGAGGAAAGCCTCGCCAAGTGCATCAACCTGCTGATGATATAACCACAACAAAAAGACAACGACAAAGACTATATATGAACAAGGAAATAGAACGCAGGCGAACGTTCGCCATCATCTCACACCCTGATGCCGGTAAAACCACTTTGACTGAGAAGTTTCTGCTCTTCGGTGGACAGATACAGGTGGCTGGTGCCGTGAAGAGCAATAAGATTAAGAAGACGGCCACGTCTGACTGGATGGAAATAGAAAAGCAACGTGGTATCTCGGTGTCAACCTCCGTGATGGAGTTCGACTATGAGGGCTACAAGGTAAACATCCTTGATACTCCTGGTCACCAGGACTTTGCCGAAGACACCTACCGCACGCTGACCGCTGTAGACTCTGCCATCATCGTAGTCGACAGTGCCAAGGGTGTGGAGGCACAAACCCGTAAGTTGATGAACGTGTGCCGTATGCGCAACACCCCTGTCATCATCTTCATCAACAAGATGGACCGCGAAGGACGTGACCCCTTCGATGTGCTCGATGAATTGGAAACGGAATTGCAAATCAAAGTGCGCCCTCTCTCTTGGCCAATCAACCAGGGAGTAAAGTTCAAGGGCGTCTATAATATCTACGAGAACAAGCTCGACCTCTTTACTCCCGACAAGCAACGCGTGACCGAGAAGGTGGAAATCGACATCAACAGTGCTGAACTGGAAAAACATATCGGCGAGCAAGATGCCAAACAACTGCGTGAAGACTTGGAGTTGGTAGATGGAGTCTACCCTAAGTTCAATGTGGATGACTATCGCGATGCCAAGGTTGCCCCCGTATTCTTCGGTAGTGCGCTCAACAATTTCGGTGTACAGGAATTGCTCAACTGCTTCGTAGAGATTGCTCCAAGTCCTCGTTCTACACAGGCAGAAGAGCGATTGGTGCAGCCTGAAGAGCAGAAGTTCACAGGGTTCATCTTCAAGATAACCGCCAATATCGACCCCAACCATCGTTCCTGTATCGCCTTTTGTAAGGTGTGCAGTGGCAAGTTCGTGCGCAACCAGCCCTATCAACACGTGCGTTTGGGAAAGACATTACGCTTCTCTTCACCCACTCAGTTTATGGCACAGCGCAAGAGTACTATTGATGAGGCATGGGCTGGCGACATTGTGGGTCTGCCCGACAATGGCATCTTCAAGATTGGCGACACGCTCACTGAGGGTGAAAACCTCCATTTCCGCGGCTTGCCATCATTCTCACCAGAGATGTTCAAATACATTGAGAATGACGACCCGATGAAGAGCAAGCAGCTCAACAAGGGCATCGAGCAGTTGATGGACGAGGGTGTGGCGCAGTTGTTCGTCAACCAGTTCAATGGTCGCAAGATTATCGGCACCGTGGGACAGTTGCAGTTCGAGGTTATCCAGTACCGTCTGGAGAACGAGTACAATGCCAAGTGCCGTTGGGAACCCGTGCACCTCTACAAGGCTTGTTGGATTGAAGCTGACAGCGAGGCTGAACTCGAAGCCTTCAAAAAGCGCAAATATCAATATATGGCGAAAGACCGCGATGGTCGTGACGTATTCCTTGCTGACTCAGGCTACGTGTTAAGCATGGCGCAGCAAGACTTTGAGCACATCAAATTCCACTTCACCAGCGAATTTTAATTCTACTCCATACAGCAAAGGGGAACATATCCAGACTCCACACGGAGCAAGATATGTTCCCCTTTTTCATTTTTCTTCACGCCCTCTCGCATTTCCAAAAAACGTTTACAATTCATCTTGCACACTTTTCCCACAGAGAAGAAATGCAAGTGATTGATAAGCAACGCCGTCCCTAAGTTCATGGAAAACGCTGACTTTCGGGTCGTTACTCAGCCTCTAACGGTTCATTAACGGCAGACTAACGGATGCTTACTGGCTGATTAACACATCCTAATGACCGATTTGGGTTCAACGGTCTATGCGACAAAAGTAAGGAAAAACATGAATGAACAAAAGAAAACGCAACAAAAAAAGCG
Organism: Clostridium sp. CAG:302; assembly: GCA_963658165.1. Lineage (GTDB taxonomy): Bacteria > Bacteroidota > Bacteroidia > Bacteroidales > Bacteroidaceae > Prevotella. Next base: position 10,873 of record CAVKQP010000009.1, read on the forward strand.
GCAATCTCCCGAAATTACCATTTACGGAAGATTGCCGCTACACATCAATGTTGTAGGAAATTGCCCACCATCGTCCGCCCCTCGGGCGTGAGCACGCTCTCAGGATGAAACTGGATGCCGTGGATGTCATACTCTTTGTGGCGTAATCCCATAATCTGCCCCTCGTCGCTCTCGGCAGTAACCTCCAGGCAGTCGGGCAAGCCCTCACGGTCTACCACCCAGCTGTGGTAACGTCCCATCACGATGCGCTGTGGCAGTCCGTCGAAGATATAATCGTTGCCCCACTGACTGCCCTCGGTGGCTACACCATGGAACACATCAGAAAGGTTGGTCAACTTTCCTCCAAAGCACTCTCCGATGGCTTGATGACCAAGGCAAACACCCAACATCGGCTTCTTGCCAGCATAGGTATTGATGACATCGAGCAACAGTCCCGCTTCTGAAGGAATACCTGGACCAGGACTGAGAATGATTTTGTCGAACGCCTCTAATTGATTTAACTCGAAGCGGTCGTTGCGATATACGGTGACTTCTGCCCCTAATTCCTTGACCAAATGGGCAAGGTTATAGGTGAAGGAGTCGTAATTGTCTATGATAACTACTTTCATTGCTTTGTTGTTTATATCGGTAACTCTTTCTACATATCCTCAGCCAGCAGGATGGCACGGCGCAGTGCCCCGAGCTTGCTGTTCACTTCCTGCAGCTCATACTCGTCATTGCTCTTTGCCACGACACCGCTGCCAGCTTGGAACCACAGTTCCCCATTACGGCTGATGAAGGTTCGGATGACTATGGCTTGGTTCAAATCACCGTTCAGTCCAATATAACCGATGCAACCGCCATAAGCTCCACGGTTGTGCGGCTCATACTCGCTGATGAGCTGCATGGCCCTCACCTTGGGAGCACCACTCAGTGTACCTGCTGGGAAGGTGTCGATGAACGCCTTGATCTTATCGGCACGCTCATCAAGTTGGCCTGACACGCGGCTCACAAGGTGTATCACATGACTATAGTACTGCAAATCCTTATAGAAGTCAACCTTCACTCCATGACAGTTGCGACTCAAGTCGTTGCGCGCCAAGTCGACGAGCATCACATGCTCTGCATTCTCCTTCGGATCGTTGCGAAGGAATTCGGCACCACGTCGGTCAGCCTCAGCATCTCCCGTTCGTTTAGTCGTACCCGCAATGGGGTCGATATATGCCTTGCCTCCCTCTATACGGCAGTGCGTCTCTGGAGAAGAACCGAAGATGCGGAATCCGCCGAAGTCCATATAAAAGAGGTAAGGGCTTGGATTGATGCTACGCAGAGCACGATAGAGTTTGAAGTCGTCGCCCTCATACTTCTGCACGAAACGGCGCGAAACGACTATCTGGAACACATCGCCACGCAAGCAATTCTTGATACACTTGCGTATGTTTGCCTTGTGTTCCTCATCGGTCAGTGTTGACGTGGTGTCACCCACGGGATGGAATGGATATGCCTTGACATTCTGCTTGTTGATAAGCATCAGCAGTCGGTCTATGCGAGCCTCAGCGTCATGTTGTCCTTCCGCCTCCAAAGAGATGAAGGTGATGGTATTGTTGAAATGATCAAACTCGATGATGTCGCGAAACATCGTGTAGAGCAAGTCGGGTGCATCGTTCTTCTCTGCCGTAGAATCCTTTACGTCGATATGCTCGAAATAGCGCACGGCATTAAACGATGTGTAACCATACATGCCAACCACTTCTGCCTTATCACCCTCTACGTGATAGTTGCCAAGAAACTCGTTGATGGCTTTCTCACTGGGATAACTGTCCGTTATCTGTTTGTGTGTAACACTTCCATCGGGATAGGTGCAGTCGGCAAAACCATGGTTGAAAGCCACACCACCCATCGGGTTGACACAGATAAACGAACGAGAGTTGTTCGACTCGTGATAGTCTGAACTCTCCATCAGCACACTTTGCGGATAGATGTCACGCAGATGCATATAGACTCCTACCGGCGTGTAGAGGTCGGCAAGGATGGTGCGTGTCACCGTGCGGAAGTTGAATTGTTTAGAAGTTGCCATATTCCTTTGCCATTTGTTTGTTCTTCAAATAGGTTTCCACGTCCTTGTCGCCACGACCACTCACCGTGAGCACCACCACATCATCGGGTTGGAACGTCACTTTCTTCAGTGCTGCCACAGCATGGGCACTCTCGATGGCAGGGATGATGCCCTCCATACGGGTGAGTTCATAACCTGCATAGATGGCTTCGTCATCGTTGACAGCAAGCACTCGGGTGCGTCCTGCCTCTGCCATGTTGGCGTGCATAGGGCCAATGCCAGGATAGTCAAGACCAGCAGAGATGGTGAATGCCTCCTTGATTTGTCCATCCTCGTTCTGCATCACAAGTGTGCGGGCACCATGAATGATACCCTCCGTGCCACAGTGGATGGTGGCTGCCGTATAGTCGGTGTCGATGCCATGTCCGCCAGCCTCAGCCAGCACAATCTTCACGCGGTCGTCATCCATATAGTGATAGATAGTTCCAGCAGCATTACTACCGCCTCCCACACAGGCTATCAGATAGTCTGGATAGTCGCGACCAACCTTTTCTTGCAATTGCCACTTGATTTCCTCCGAGATGACACTCTGCATCTTTGCCACGATGTCGGGATAAGGATGAGGTCCCATCGTGCTACCCACGATATAGAAGGTGTCTTGTGGATGACGACACCAGTCGCGTATGGCTTCCGAACAGGCATCGCTCAGTGTCATGTTTCCCGTAGTTACGGGGTGCACCTCAGCACCGAGCATTTTCATACGTTCCACATTGGTGTGCTGGCGCTCCACGTCGGTCTTGCCCATGAATATCTCGCACTTCATGTCCATCAGTGCGCACACTGTGGCTGTTGCCACGCCGTGTTGTCCTGCACCTGTTTCTGCGATGATGCGAGTCTTTCCCATCTTCTTAGCCATCAATATTTGCCCGATGGTATTGTTGATTTTATGGGCGCCCGTATGGTTCAAATCTTCACGTTTCAAGTAGAGATGGCAACCATACTTCTCGCTCAAACGCTTGGCATAGTAGAGTGGCGAAGGTCTGCCCACGTAGTCGCGGAGCAATTGGTGATATTCCTTTTTAAACTCATCACTTTCGATGATAGACACATATTTGTCTTGCAAGTCATGCACACACTTGTATAATATCTCTGGCACATAAGCGCCACCAAACTTTCCGAAGAAACCATTTTGGTCTACATTATATTTTCCCATGATATGTCGTGTTTGTTTTGTACGTTTATTATTTGGAAAGAGCATCATAAAGTGCATCCACGGCTTTGTCAGGGTCTTTATATTCTTCGAGCAAGGTAACAAACTTGCTACCGATAATGGCTCCTGCAGCATTGTCTTGCGCGCTCTCCAACGTCTGCTTGTTGCTGATGCCGAAACCGATCATACGTGGATTGCGCAACTGCATGGCATTGATGCGTTGGAAATAGGCTTGCTTCTGCTCGTCGAAACTCTGCTGGGCTCCTGTGGTGCTCGCCGAACTAACCATGTAAATAAAGCCGTCCGTGTGTTCGTCAATGAAGCGAATGCGCTCCTCGCTCGTCTCTGGTGTAATCATCATGATCACCCTGATGTCATACTTATCTGCCAGTGGTTTCACGTCATCCAGATAGTCTTTAAATGGAAGGTCTGGTATAATCGTGCCCGACACACCACACTCCACACAACGCTCGAAGAAACGCTCAAAACCATAGTGCATAATCACGTTCAGATAGCCCATAATGATGAGTGGAATATGCACCTCGTCCTTGATGGCACCAAGCTGAGTAAAAAGTAGGTCGAGCGACATGCCGTTCTTCAAAGCTACCGTTCCTGCACTCTGAATCACAGGTCCGTCAGCGAGGGGGTCGCTGAAAGGCATACCTACCTCTACCATGGCTATGCCCTTGCGCTGCATAGCAAGTATCACGTCGGCAGTACCCTCAAAGGTGGGACAGCCTGCACAGAAATAAAGAGAAAGCAACTTGCGATTGTCGCGTTTGCTATCTGCAAACAATTGGTTTATCTTGTTCATATTCTTTGTGTATTTTTCGATATTGTCAAGCCTTAACGGCTTCTATAAATGTCCGCAACTTATCCACGTCTTTCAGCCCCGGTTCGATTTCAAACTTCGAGTTCACATCGATGCCCACGCACTGAGGATGAGAGAACGATCGCACCTTGTCCACATCATCGGGACCGATGCCTCCACTCAACAGGAAGGGAGTAGTTCCTTGATAGCGGTCGAGCAAAGACCAATCAAACTGCTTACCACTACCACCAGCAGTGTCGCATTTGGTGTCGAACAAGAACAGATCGACAACGCCTTCATAGGCTTCGGTCTTGCTCAAGTCGTCAGCAGTCGCCATGCTAATGGCCTTGATAATCTTTACACCACGGCGAATATCGGGTTCAAGTGTGGCTCGCAGGTTCTCAATCATCACCCTACTCTCATTGCCATGCAACTGCACATAGTCGAGTGAAAAGTTATAGACACGTGTCACAATGTTCTGCGGCATATCATCGACAAACACGCCCACGCGTTTTGCCAAAAGCTTTACTTGATTAAAACCTGCCTGCGGACTATCGGGAATAATGCCTGCACACGATGATTGCATGGCCACATAGCGAGGACTTTTCGGGGCGAAGATCATGCCAATCATGTCTACGCCCAACTGTTCCACTGCGTGAATATTGTCGGCATCACGCATGCCACATACCTTTATCAACATTGCTGCAAAAATTGTTTGAGTGATTCTCCGGGGGCTGCCGTTTTCATAAAGTTCTCGCCAATGAGGAATCCACTATAGCCCGCGAGCTTCAGTTGGCGAACGATTTCGGGATTACTTATTCCGCTCTCGCTCACCTTGCATCCGTCTTTCGGCAATCGGGCTGCCATGCGAAACGAGTTTTGCACATCTGTCACGAACGTACCGAGATTGCGGTTGTTGATGCCATACATATCGGGCTCCAATTCGGCATAATCCAACTCCGACTCCGAGTGCATTTCAAGCAGCACTTCTAAACCCAGTTCGTGTGCCACACGAAGTAGTGACTTACACTCTACCAATTTCAAATCGGCTGCTATCAACAGGGCTGCCGATGCTCCGCAAGCACGTGCCTGGAAGAGTTGGTATTCGTCAATGACAAAATTCTTGTATAGTACAGGGATGGTTACACCCGACTGGCGTGCCATAACCACAAAGTCATCCTTTCCCCCGAAATAATGTTCATCGGTGAGGATGCTCAGTGCTGCGGCTCCATGCTGTTGATAAGAGGCTGGTATGATGTCGGCACGCCCCTCTTCCTTGATCCATCCTTTGGAGGGTGACTTGCGCTTAAACTCAGCAATGATTCCTGTGTCTGCATCTTGCAGCGCCTGACGCATGGAGGCTACGGGCGTGTCCATCATCCGTTCCACCTTATTATATAAGTCACGGGGAGACACTTGTTCCTTCATCCGCTCCACTTCGATGCGCTTATAGGCTGTGATTTCTTCAAGAATATCCATATCCTTATTGCTTGGAGGGTTATGAATTCTGTGCGACAAACTTCTTCAGCACCTGCAGCGCCTTACCGCTCTCGATGCTCTCGCGAGCCATAGACAGACATTCGTCGATCGACTTCTTCCCGTCTATCACCTGTATGCCGAGGGCTGCATTGGCAATGACCACATTCTTCTGGTCTTCTGCTGCACGGTTTTCCAACACGCTGTCGAAGATTTCGCTTGCCTCTTCTTTGGTGTTTCCTCCTTGAAGGTTTACTGCATTCGTCACAGAGAAACCGAAGTCTGAAGGCTTATAGATGCGTTCATAGTGATTGGTAGTCACCTTGAAATCACCCGTTAGGGAAATCTCGTCATAACCATCTATGCTATTCACGATGCCGTAGTCCACACCCAACTTCTGGTAAACGTTTCCATAAAGACGCATCTGGTCAAGGTTGGCAACGCCCAACAGTTGGCATTGCGGTTGCGAGGGGTTGACCAACGGGCCAAGCAGGTTGAACACCGTGGGAAACTGAAGGGCTTTGCGGATGGGGGCAACATACTTCATAGCTTTGGCAAAGAGTGGTGCGTGCAGATAAACGATGCCACACTCGTTGATGGAACGGTTCAGTTGATCCACATCATTGGTAAACTTCACCCCATGTTGCTCAATCACATTGCTGGCACCACTAGTAGAGGTGGCAGCATAATTTCCGTGCTTTGCCACCTTGTAGCCAGCACCTGCGATAACGAAGCAGGAACACGTGGAAATGTTAAACGTATTTTTCTCGTCACCGCCTGTGCCGACCACATCAATATAACGGTCTGCGTCAAGACGTGCTGGAACACCTGTTTCCAAGATGCCGTCACGAAATCCAAGCAGCTCATCCACCGTCACACCTCTCATCTGAAGCATAGATATCAGCGCCGTAACCTGCTCTTGCGGAAACGCATTTTGAGTAATACCCAACAAGATGTCACGAGTTTCTTCACGGGTAAGTTCCTCGTGGTTCAACATTCTCTGCAAAATAGTTTTCATCTCCATAGTGTCAATATTTTGAGTTGTTATTATTCTTTGTGTGTATACCTAAGAAAAAAGGCCTGTCGTAAGAACGGCAGGCCTTTTTATATCTTGGATAGTATCCATACGGCAATGCGACTCACGACTTTCTAAATCTTGAGTTACGCCACCACCATGCATTAGATACTAACTGTTTCATTCGCTTTTATTTGTTTATTCGGTTGCAAAAGTAGTAATTATATTTTAGTCTGCAAATTTTTTTGCCTCTTTTTTATACTTTTTGAAATTGAAAGACTCGCAACAGAAAGTTTATAGATGGTTCAAGGCATAGGACAATAGACACCTACATCGTGGGGCATCGATTGCCCAAACAGTGGTCTCCTCTTTGGACAAGTCTATCTCTGACGGCCGCTCGCCAACCTGCACTAGAATAAGGAAATTGCAAAAAAATAATTTCTTCTATGTAATAAAGCGCCTAACGCATCGTTATAACATTAGGACAACAGAGTAATTAGCCTATGAACATTTTTACACCAGAAGAAATAAAGCCTTCAGAAAAGACTTTGGCTATCATCAGACAGATAGCTTATACATATCGTGTCATCAAAACAAACGGCAGAACTGAATCTTTCTGCCTCAACTGATTGTCGCCGATGAAGACTTTAGTATCCCCTTCCCTGCTTGCTGCCAACTTTGCCAACCTGCAGCAAGACATCAATATGATTAATCGGAGCGAGGCAGACTGGCTTCACCTTGATGTGATGGATGGTAGTTTCGTGCCCAACATATCGTTTGGTTTCCCCGTGATGGAAGCTGTAAGCAAGATTTGCAACAAACCACTTGACGTGCACTACATGATAGAGCACCCCGAACGCTACATTCGGCAGACCGCCAAACTCGGTGCTATGATGATGAACGTGCACTATGAAGCCTGCACCCACCTGCATCGAACCATCGAAGAAATACATGCCGAGGGCATGAAAGCAGGTGTGACACTCAATCCGTCAACGCCCGTCTGCGTACTTGAAGACATCATCCGCGATGTAGACATGGTGTTACTGATGAGCGTAAACCCTGGTTTTGGTGGACAAAAGTTTATTGAAAACACCATCCGCAAGGTGGAGCGCTTGAAGGAGATGATTACACAAAGCGGTAGTCATGCACTCATCGAAGTGGACGGAGGCATACAGTCGGCAACGGCCCCACGCGTGGTGAAAGCGGGAGCTAACGTGTTAGTCAGTGGCAGCTATATCTTCAAATCCACCGATCCACTGTCTACCATTCACGCACTGAAGGAGTTGAAATAAGAAAGAGGAACAAGGGGTGCTATACGGAGAGCGTGTGATTCAATCCAATTGTAGGATGACATCATGCTCCCGTGCCATCCTGCGCAAGTTGAGCACAGCATAGCGCATGCGTCCCAATGCCGTATTGATGCTTACGCCCGTGGTTTCAGCGATTTCCTTGAACGACAAGTTTTGGTAGAAGCGCATATAGACCACCTCACGTTGGGTGGCTGGCAGGTTTTCCATCAACTTTTTCACATCCGACAGCACTTGCTCACGCACATACTGATGTTCGCGATTGTAAGCATCCAAATGGCGCGCCTTGAGCAACGACAAGTCGTTGTCGGGTGTAGCCTCGACAATATGGCTGCTATTTTGCTCCCGATACCAGTCCATGATCGCATTGTGGGCTATGCGCATAATCCATCCCGAGAATTTCCCAGAATCGACATATCTTCCTTGCTGAAGTCGAACGATGACCTTGACAAAGGTATCCTGAAAGATATCATCTGCCACTTCCCTGTCGTGAACCACAAACAATATGTACGAGAAAAGCGCATCTTGGTTACGCACGAGCAACTCATCAAAAGCCGAATTGTCTCCGTGCATATACGCCAATGCCAACTCTTCGTCGGTCATTCTTACGAATTTTTCCATTCTTTTTTATTTACTTGTTTCTAAGTAAAATTGTGCGATAGGCGGATGTTTAAAAGTTTAGTCAACTGCAAAGATAGTCGTTTTATGCCGTCCACGCAAATTTTCTATCAGAAATGTGCAGACATCAAAAGAGGTTGGTGCAGGATGCTACCAACCTCAAGAAGAAGATTTCGATAAATGCGAAATCAAAAAACCTATCGCAAATATAGGGCCTTTCATTGATAAATGCAAATATTCCGATAAAAATCTTTCGATTTTAACATTCGGGCAGTACCAGTCGCTTGCTAAAACCTAAAAAAATAATAATACTTTCTCCGTAAGTTGGTATTTCACTGCGAAATGCGTAACTTTGCATAGTATGGGGGCAAGTGTGGTCATGAACGAACCTTTGTTGATACTGTATACCTTCAGCTCGTCCCCGATACACATACAAAAGAATTAATAATCAACCTTTAACATCACAATGAAACTGATTCAACTCGTACTCATGGCACTCCTGATGCCATTGTCGATGATGGCTTCTGCGTGGGACACCGAGTATCCCAAAATCGAGCAGAACATCCAGCAACCGAAGTTCGCGAATCGCACCTTCCTCATCACGAAGTATGGTGCCTCGACCAAAGCCGCTGCTGCCAAGAACCAAATTGCCATCAACAAAGCCATCACGGCTTGCTCCAAGGCGGGCGGTGGCAAGGTAGTCATCTCTGCTGGCACGTGGAACACGGGTGCCATCACACTGAAAGACAACGTAAACCTGGAATTGCAAAAGGATGCACGTTTGCAATTCGTGTTCGACACCAACCTCTACCCTAACGTGCGCACACGTTGGGAAGGTCTTGACTGCATCAACTATTCCCCTTGCATCTACGCTTATCAAGCCAAGAACATCGCCATCACGGGCGAGGGTGTCATCGATGGTGGCGGCAGCAAGGAGACTTGGTGGCCCATGTGCGGTGCCCCTCGTTTCGGGTGGACCGCTGAGGGAACACCTGAATCGCAGAAGATCGGTCGTCCCGAAATCTTCAAGATGGCACAAGACGGTGTGGCTATTGAGAAGCGCGTGATGGGCAAAGGCAAGGGCCTGCGTCCACAGCTCGTCAACTTCTACCAGTGCGAGAACATTCTCATCGAGAACGTATCGATGCTCAACTCTCCTTTCTGGGTTATCCACCCCTTGCTTTCCAAGAACATCACCGTGCGTGGTGTGAAGATTTGGAACGAAGGTCCTAATGGCGATGGTTGCGACCCCGAGTCATGCGAGAACGTGCTCATCGAGAACTGCGTATTCCACACGGGCGACGACTGTATTGCCATCAAGAGCGGACGCAATGAAGACGGACGCAAATGGAACATTCCAAGCCGCAACATCATTGTGCGTGGTTGTACCATGGAAGACGGACACGGCGGTGTGGTCGTTGGCTCTGAAATCTCAGGTGGTGTAAACAACGTGTTTGTAGAGAACTGCGAGATGGACTCACCCAACCTCGACCGCGTACTCCGCATCAAGACCAACACTTGCCGCGGTGGTCTGACCGAAAACATCTACATGCGCAACGTCAAGGTGGGCCAGTGTCGCGAGGCTGTGCTCCGCATCAACCTCGGTTACGAGCCCAAGGAAGCTGCCAAGCGTGGTTTCAACCCCACCGTGCGCAACGTGTATATGGAGAACGTGACCTGCGAAAAGAGCCGCTACGGCATTCTGCTCAATGGTCTTGACGACGTAGACAACATCTATAACATCAACGTAAAGAACTGTACGTTCAATGGTGTGCAAGACGAGCACGTGCGCCGCACAGGCAAGAGCCATGACCTGCACTTCGACAACCTCATGATCAATGGCAACCTCACCCTCGACAAGATGCCCTATGAGCACTACAGTGAGTGGCTTGCCAAGTCGGAAATGCAACGCGTGCCTGAGTCTTATCTGCTCGACTTCTCCAAGAAACCGAAATGGAGCTATGTGATGGGCATCGAGTTGGAGTCGTTCCTCGACACCTATCTTACCTATAAGGACAACACCATCCTCGACTACTGCAAGACATACCCTGCCAAGATGATCGACAGCAAGGGTAACGTGACGGGCTATAAGTATGAAGACTTCAATCTCGACAACATCCGCACTGCCCGCTTCATCTACCGCATGTACCAACTCGCCCCACAAGAGGGAGAATTGGCAGCACTGAAGACCATGTATAAGCAACTACTCAAGCAGCCTCGTACCAAGGAAGGTGTGTGGTGGCACAAAGCCATCTATGCCAACCAAGTATGGCTCGACGGCATCTTCATGGGTCTGCCCTACTACACAATGGCAGCCCCCACGCTCGCCAAGAAACCTAACAAGATTTATGACGATGCGCTGATGCAAATCACACGCACCTTCAACCGCACCTATGATGCTAAGACCGACCTCTGGAAACATGCTTGGGACGAGACCCACTCTATGTTTTGGGCAAACAAGGAAACTGGTTTGAGCCAGCACACTTGGGCTCGCGCACTGGGATGGTTCACCATGGCAATGATCGAGGTGCTCGACGTGTTGCCTCAAGACCACGCACAGCGCCCCGAACTCATCAAGATGTTCAACAAGGCAATGACCTCCGTGGTGAAATACCAAGACAAGAAGAGCGGCGTATGGTATGACGTGCTCGACGTGAAAGACCCAAAGAACTATCTGGAAGCCACTGCTTCATCGATGTTTGCCTACTGTCTGCTCAAGGGCAACCGTCTCGGCTACCTCGACGACAGTTTCAAGAAGGCTGGACTGAAAGCCTATAATGGCATCTTGAAGAACTTCATCCGCGTAAATGCAGACAAGACCATTTCGCTGACCAGCTGTTGTTCGGTTTCTGGTCTTGGTCCTGCCAAGAATCCAAAGCGCGACGGTTCATTTGAATACTACATGAGCGAACCCGTGCGCGACAACGATGCCAAGGGTGTAGGTCCGTTCATCTGGGCTTCGCTCGAAATGGAACGCATGGGTTACAACACCAGTTCTGAGATTTCAGTGAAGTGATTTACACCTTATTATATATAATAAGAAGAAATCAAGGCTCAATGCCTACTCATTTCATTCAGCCTTGATTTCTTCTTTTCTTACCCTTACCCTATTTCAATCAATCATCAAACAAAAGAGAGAAAACTATGAAAAAAACTTTATCTACAACGTTTCTCATGGCTACCACAGCCGTAGCCTTGGCACAAGCCCCAGCCTTTCCTGGCGCTGAGGGGCATGGACGCTACGTCACAGGCGGTCGTGGCGGTAAAATCATCCATGTGACCAACCTCAACGACAAGGGCACAGGTTCTTTCCGAGCTGCCGTGAGCGGATCTGACAAGAAAATTATCGTATTCGATGTGGCTGGTGTCATCCCCTTGGCTTCCAACATTAACATCGGCGACAACACGACCATCCTCGGTCAAACAGCCCCTTACCCCGGTATCACCTTGCGCTACTACACCGTGAACCCTGGCGGCAATAACATCATACGCTTCATGCGCTTCCGCCGCGGACAGGAGAAAGACGTGAATGATGGTGCTGATGCCTCTACGCAAAGATACCGCACAGGCATCATCTTCGACCATTGCTCATTCAGTTGGAGCATCGACGAGGTGGCTTCATTCTACGACAACAACAACTTCACCATGCAGTGGTGCACCATAGCCGAGAGCCTTTGCAATGCCGGACATGGTAAGGGTGCTCATGGTTATGGCGGCATCTGGGGCGGCAAACTTGCCAGCTTCCACCACAACCTGATAGCTCATGTCGCTAACCGTTCGCCTCGCTTCAATGGTGCACGCTATGGATGGGATGGCTACACTGCCAACTACGACTATTCTACCTATCAGTGGAAGAATCCTACCCAAGCAGAAAACGTGGACTTCCGCAACTGTGTGATGAACAACTACGGCAGTGGCTCTTGCTATGGTGGGCCTGGTGGCGGACAGATCAACATCGTAAACAACTACTACAAGGCTGGTCCTGAGACATCGGCATCGGTCATCAGCCAAGTAACTGTTTCCTCATCAGACAACTCAAGCTCGTCGCATCCTGAATATTACGGCATGACCAGCCGCTACTACATATCTGGTAATACCACCTCTACGTATACGGGCACTACCACCAACAACCGCGATTGGAACGGCATAAAATATGACAGTGGCACTTATACGCTCAACAACGAGCGCTACACGGAAGACAAAAACAACTACTATAATGCGGACCACGTGACCATCAATGGTGTGTCATGCGTGAAAATAAAACTTGACACACCTGCTCCTACGGGCGTAGTGACCACCCACACGGCAGCGGTGGCATACAACAAGGTGCTCGGCTACTGCGGTGCCAGCCTGTTCCGCGACGACGTGGACGACCGCTACATGAAAGAAGCCAAGTCGGGCAAACCCACCTACAAGGGATCTGTAACCAAGAAGCAGGGCCGCATCGATGTGGTAGCAGACGTGGATGGCTATACGGAGAAGAACTTCCCGACGGGTTCACACGACAAGAACTTTGACTCGGACAACGATGGCATGCCTGATGCATGGGAGACAGCAAATGGTCTGAACCCCAACGACGCAAGCGACGCACTCACCTACACGCTCGACAGCAAGGGCTACTACACCAACCTTGAAGTATATGCCAACTCCCTCGTCGAGGAAATCATGAAACAAGAGAACACCGATGCCACCACGTCTGTTGACGAGTACTATCCCACAACGGTAAAAGCTGATGGCATAGAATACTACACAGGACGCATCGTAGAGCGTGTAGAAGATAGTGGAAGTATCGACACGCCTGACACTCCCGACACACCGGAAACCATTACTGGCGAAGAGGGTACCATCACATGGGCATTCAACACGGGTAGTACGGACGAGGTAGCAGTCGTATCAAGCAACATTGCTAGCGCCATCGCCTCAACAAGCATCACGCTCGGCTCCAACCTCACCATCTCTGGCACGGCAAGTACCAACGGAACTACGCAGAACAAGTTGCAACCGCTCGTGACTAGTTCTGCCGCCACCGATGCTGACGCTGTGAAATTCAATGTCACCACGACCGATGGCATGAAGTTCCAACCCACTAACGTGAGTTTCTGTATCACTCGTTGCGGCACAGATGGTGGTAACTTCGATGCCACATGGATTACCCCATCGGGCGAAACAGACATCGCCACCTCACAGAAGCCCAACCGCAACAATGAGGCGGGCGGATGGTGGACCGCTTTCAGCCAAGACTTCACTGCTTCTGCAACAACAGGCACAAGCAGTCTTGCCGTATATATCTATAACTACAACGGCAAAGAGACAGATAATCCCAAGCAAAGCAG
>CAVKQP010000010.1:0-23858 GCA_963658165.1 Clostridium sp. CAG:302
GGGCTGGATAGCGTTGTTTCTTTTCCTTGTTCCTGTTTCCATTGACCGATTACGTCGCGGAGTCGTGGTGATTGTTGCAATATCTGATAGGCAAGTAGATTGGCATAGTATGAGCCAGCCAAGCCGATAGCGTCTTTTGCATCAGCATCTTGAAGCGACGGGAGCGATTGTATCATAAGCCATGCAGGGTTATCGGCATATTCTATCGCAATCTTTTGATTCTTGATGTTTTTCAGTGTTCGAGTCGTTGCTGTGAGGTCTATGCACGTTTCACCACTTCCATTGATACTGAACGGCAGAGTATTCACCACCCTTTGAAGGGATGACAAAATGGGCAAGTAGTGTTGTTCTCCGTCGCTGCATCCATTTGCCTCTGCCACCACTTTACAAACCAACACCGTATTGTTGTCTGAGGTTAACTTGTCTACGTCTATAGGAAATGACACCGACGTAGTTCCGTTGGCTTCCACCGTGAATTTAACAGACTGACGAGCTATGGCTTTGTCGGTAGATGGGTCTATGAAGAAGATGCGTGCCGTACCCGTGAGAGACTTCTCGGTGGTATTGGAAACACGCGCCATGACCATGCCCACATCGCCCTTGCGTAGGAAACGCGGCATGTTGGGTTGGATCATGATGTCTTTCTGCGCCACTGTCTCACCTTCTATTTTAGCTGTACGCATAGACTGATCATGAGCAATGCCTATGAAATGCCAAGTGGTGACACTCTCGGGCAGCGTAAAGCGAAGGCTTACGTCTCCCCTATTGTCGGATTCAAGTGCAGGATAGAAGAAGGCCGTTTCCTGGAAATTAGCTCTCACTTGCACATTACCCACACCACTATGGGTATCGGCATCGACATTTGCACTTTTCTCCATGCGTGCCAACTTGGTCTTTCGTGCGGACAAAGTAGTGCCCACCGTGGCGCTCTCGGGCAGCGACAGGGTTTCTACGGCAGCCAAATTCACCGATCCGACCATATCTATTCTACGAGGGGTGTCGCCATAGATTTCATCGATGATGGCATAACCATTTCTACCACGGGCATAAATAGATCTCCAACGCAACAGATCATTAGAAATTGAAGAGAACGAAAGAGGAAATTCCTTCAGTTTTGCGAGACTCTTAAACAGAGACAAACGCCCTTGTTCTACTACGGAAGTCCGCCATGGTGCATAAAAAAACGCCGTCGGGAAATTGATGTCCAATGCCCAATCGTGCTTCTTTATCTGGTCGAGCGACTTGTCGTAGAGCACGGACATGAGTTGAGCTTTGGCTGGTTTACCATCTGGAGTGGCTATATGAAGTCGCCATTCTTCCTTCTTGCCAGGCGTGAGTCGGTCGCGGAATGTAGACCATTTCATGACTAACCGCATGTCGGGCATTGGTCTGCTGATGCGCACACTATGATTATACAGCACGCCATCGCGCACCCATGCATAATTGTAAACAAGAAAGTCGCCATAATCCTCACGATAGGTGAAACATTGCGTACGGATTTCGTTGCTGAGTTCAAACGTTCCACTCTCCAATAGCCCCTTTTCAGAGAAGAAAGAATAGCACACATGCACGTCTTCGTCTGACGTACCAATTTGCAGATAGACTGGTGTCTTGTCTGAGAATTGTTCCGCCGTGCAGTAGCTCCAATCCTTGGTCTTCACCGCAGGGCGCTTGTCATCAAGACGAAATACGACAAACTTTCGGTCTATCGTATCATTACCACACACAGCATGCAGCGTGTGTTCGCCTGATACAAAGTGGGGAGCATAGAGAGCTATGGGTTGATTGGTCTGAGCCGTGCCAGGTTTGCCATCGATCGTATAGTTTACAGTGTTGTCAACTTTCAGTCCTGCCAAATTGGTTTGGATAAACGTGAGCGTATTCAGACTGTCTGCAAGTATCTTGTCGGGCAGGTCGCAAGTAAGGAATGTGGATTTTGCACTGAGTGGCAATGACATTTCCGCCTCATGAGTTTCTCCGTTGCCATCGGTCACTTTCACTTGCGCCCGAATATGATAATAACCTTTCCTGCCATCTTCGGGCAATTCCATCGGCAATTCCATCACGAACGATCCGTCTTTGTCGGTAGTAGTTTCCGCAGAAACAAGTTGTTGGTCGTTCTTGCCAAAATCTTGACGCCACCACCAACCATAGAATGATTCTTTGCGTTCCACTGTGTAGGTAACCTTACCTCCCGACACGGGTACACCCGCATAAGTCTTCACCAAGCCTTTCACCACGACAGTATCACCCTCATGATATTCTGCTTTCACCTCAGGTAGGGTAACCTCAAAAGTGGGACGCTTGTATTCTGCCACTTCAAATGAGCGCCAAGCTCCCTTGCCGTCTGTGATAGAATAGTTGCCATTCACACCGCCTTGAGGCAGTACAAAGTCTGCCGATGCCGAACCATAAGCATCTGTTGTCACTTCTTTTGCCGACACTTCCTTACCATTGGCATCACGCAAGATTACCTTGACACTTGCTCCCTGTTGGGGAGCTGCAGACAGATGGTCTTGCACATAGTTGACCAACGCCACGTGGACGGTCTGCCCAGGACGGTATATCTGCCGATCGGTATAGAGGACCACATGGTCCGTCTTACCGCTACGACTGCCTTTAGAATAATTCGCGTATGAATAAGTTGCAGGAAATGCCTTATCTGTGGGTGTCCATGCATAGATAAAATTGGGGATGGTACGCCCGTCCGCTGCCTGATAGATTACCTCTCCGTTGCCGTCAGTGGTTAGATTAATGGTGCGTTCAGCATCATTCTCGCCACGCTTGCTATAGTATAGGCGCAGATTAGCGCCTGGAACAGGACGTCCAGATTGGGCATTGACAACCACATAGCGTATTTCCCCTTTCGCCTGTGACTGGTTGATGACAAAGAGATCGGTGACATAACAAAGCATACGATCGGTCGACGTCTCTATCTTATCAGACGATATCTCGACAAGATAGACACCGGGTGTTTGGAATTTCAGTTCCACCGAGTCTTTCTTTGTCACAAACTCAGGGATGCCCGCATAGTTTCGAGTGATGGTTTGTCGGGTAGACGGAATGAGAAGTGGTTTGAGTTTACTGTTGTCATCAAGGTCAAAGTCTCTACGATAACCATAGTCCCAGCCCGAGGCATTGAGTTTCGTAGTGGAGATGGTCACCTTACCGACGTTGCGCACTTCTACACTTCCCCACAAACTCCTGTTCGTAGAGGTGGTCGTGGAGTCAAATCGTAGTGACACATAAGGGGTCGTTAGGCGAATCTTTTCGTTACGCAAGCGGTTGATATTCGGCCAACTTCCCCACTTGTCTACAGCATTGCTGATGCAAGCAATGCGCTCCACGTCGGTCGTGCGGCCACATTTGGCAATATATTGATAGCGTTCTATTGCCACTTCACCACACTCTGGGAGATCATGATATAGTTCTATAAGCGAATCGAGCGATGCCACATAACGACTTTTCCTCCAATCGTCTATCTGACTGGGGCGCCGTTGGCGCAGCATGTTAAGAGCCATCATCATCGTGGCAGCACGGTTGTAATGAGTGGCATAATAGTCGTGTGCAACCCGATAACTGCTAGCTTCCATCGCGAGCAAGCTCAACATATCGTGATTAAAGATGCGGCTATCATAGCCATTGTCTACCAATGGCTCATAGAGCGAAGTCTTGGTCTGAGCAAGTAAGTCTGGATGGGCAAGTGACAAATCGAAATGACGGCGTGAGAGTACCGCACTACTATCCGATAAGGACGAGTTATTATGGTATTCGTGACCGAGTACACAATGGTAGACAGCCGCCAAGACAGGATTTCTTTTCTCCGCATTCGCTGCAGCCATCTCAAAGCGTTTCATCACGGATTCTATGGAGTCGCTACTTATCTGCAACTTGTATTTGGCGGTGAGCAATTCGGCCTTCAATAGATGACCATACGCCTTTTCTGCCTTAGCCTTTTCCGTAATCTTGCCAAGCAAGGTGATTGTTGTCTGCGGCAGATCCTTCTGACGTGCCGTTTCCACCTGTTTCCACAAAGAGCTAAAGCTATCGGCAAACATCATTGCCGGCCAGAAAATTGCCATCAAGAGGATGGCATTCAC
This sequence comes from Clostridium sp. CAG:302, assembly GCA_963658165.1. Classification (GTDB taxonomy): domain Bacteria; phylum Bacteroidota; class Bacteroidia; order Bacteroidales; family Bacteroidaceae; genus Prevotella. The sequence goes on from CAVKQP010000010.1 coordinate 4,101, forward strand.
TACTTTCTTCATAGACGTTGCCTTTTATATTGTCCCACTGTTGTCTGAGAATGCCTTTTAAAGGACCATACAAAGATACCCATTTCCCCTCATCAGACAAAGAAAAAGATAGAAAACATCACACCTAATTATAAAAAGTTAGTATCTTTGCACACAAATCAATACGACATGATGTTAGAAAAAACGACAAGAGAGCGCATCATCGCCCTCATCAACAAGGAAGTGGTGCCCGCTATCGGTTGTACAGAGCCTATGGCTGTGGCACTATGTACAGCAAAAGCTGCCACAGTGTTGGGACAGAAGCCTGAGAAAATTCAAGTATTCCTCAGTCCCAATATGCTCAAGAACGCCATGGGAGTGGGCATTCCTGGCACAGGCATGATTGGACTTCCCATCGCCATAGCGCTCGGCGCATTGATAGGCAAACCTGAATATGATTTGGAAGTGATTAAAGACTTGACTCCTGAAGGCCTTGAAGAAGGAAAGAAATATATCGGAGAAGACCACATCGATGTAAAGTTGAAAGAAGGTATCGACGAGAAACTCTACATCGAAGTCATATGCAAAGCGGACGACAAGACTTCGAAAGTCATCATCGCAGGTGGACATACAAACATTGTCTTTGTAGAAAAAGACGGCAAGGTGGAACTTGACAAGCGCGGCGGTAGCACTACCGAGGAGCAAAACAACGACATCCAGCTTAATCTGCGTTTGGTCTACGATTTTGCCATGGACACGCCTCTTGACGAAATTAGTTTCATTCTCAAAACCAAAGAGTACAACTTACGTGCTGCCAAAGAGTCACTACGCGGCAACTATGGGCACTGTTTGGGTAAGACTATGGATCGTCCGCTGAGCCACGGCATCTTTGGCAACAGCATCTTCTCACACATCATCTCACGCACAGCCTCTGCCACCGATGCCCGTATGGGTGGTGCAATGATTCCAGTGATGAGCAATAGCGGTAGTGGAAACCAAGGTATCTGCGCAACAAACCCCGTGGCAGTGTATGCCGAAGAAAACGAAAACACTGAGGAAGAACTCATCCGCGCACTCATACTGAGTCATCTCACTGCTATTTATATCAAACAGAGCCTCGGCAAACTGTCGGCGCTCTGCGGGTGTGTAGTAGCGAGCATCGGTAGTAGTTGTGGCATCACCTATCTGATGGGAGGTGATTACGACCATATATGTCACTCAGTGAAGAACATGATTGCCAACTTAACGGGTATGATTTGCGATGGAGCCAAGCCTAGTTGCGCCCTAAAGATTTGCTCTGGCGTGAGCACCGCACTCCTTTCAGCACTCCTTTCGATGGAAGGAAAATGTGTGACCTCAACAGAAGGTATCATAGAAGACAATGTGGACCGCTGCATTCACAACCTAACATCTATCGGCGCAGATGCGATGCGCGCCACAGATGACCACGTGCTGAACATTATGACACATAAACAGTGCTAACAATAGAGTACAAATAAAGCAAGCCTCCCGATGCGAAACATTAGAAATTTCACATCGGGAGGCTTTTTATTACCTAAGAATAAGGATCTTGCCGACAATGGAAGCATTACACCGTGATTTCACCACTGCCATAACAGCGATGATGAAGCTCATCGTAGACCACACAAAACTGCCCTGGAGCCACGCCCTGAATCATCTCTTCAGCATGCACCATATAACATCCAGGAGCAGTACGCACCAAGGTAGCAGGGTGATATTCGGGTGTATGACGTATCTTGAAAGTCACTTTCACCTCAGCGGCATCGCCCCAAGGGTTCATGGTGAGGAAATGAAAGTCGTGAATAGGGAAGTCTTTTTTATAGGCAGTGGCAGGTTCATAACCCTTAGACACATAGAGCACGTTGGCTACCACGTCTTTTTTCACCACATACCACGGGCCACCGCCAAAGCCTAATCCGTGACGCTGACCTATCGTGTGAAACCATAGTCCCTTGTGAGTCCCTATCTTCTTGTCTGTTTCAAGTTCAAGCACCTCACCTGGATTTTCCCCAAGATACTTGCGAATGTAGTCGTTATAATTGATTTTCCCCAAGAAACAGATGCCTTGAGAATCCTTACGCTTGGCATTAATCAAATGTTCACGCTCGGCTATCTGGCGTACTTCATCCTTCATATAGTGACCTATTGGGAAGAGCGCCTTACGAAGTTGCCAGTCATAGATCTGTGCCAAGAAGTCTGTTTGGTCTTTCACAGGGTCAGGACTGGTCACGAGCCACTTGTGGCCCTCCTCATCAATCTCGGTTTCGGCATAGTGCCCCGTAGCAATAAGGTCGTATTTGGAACCCATCTTCTCATGAAAGGCCCCAAACTTAATCAGTCTATTGCACATCACATCGGGGTTGGGCGTAAAGCCAGCACGCACCTTGTCCATGGTGTAGCGGGTCACTTCGTCCCAATATTCCCGATGGCAGTCCACCACTTCAAGGTGACAACCATACTTGCGAGCTACTGAGGTGGCCATCTCCAAATCCTCTTCAGACGAGCAGTCCCACTCTTCCTTTTCCTCAGGACCTATCTTTATATAGAAGCAATCGGGATGGAGCCCCATCTGTGTAAGTTCATATACGACCACAGAACTATCCACGCCGCCCGATAGAAGCACGGCTATTTTCTTGTCTTTCAAATTACTTTCCATGACTTGCAAAGTTAGTTCAATCCATGCGAAGCACAAAATTATCGGGACAAAAACTTCGCTACTCCTATTCTACCTTTGCTTTTCCGCCTCCTCAAGATAGGCAGCAAAGATGCGAGCAGCACATTCCACCTTGGCTACGCAAGGGCGTGTCTTGTAGTATTCGGCAGTGCGGGCTGACGCCACATAACTAGTGTGCGCCTTTTCTACACCGTTCAAGCCTAATAGGTCGGCACAAATCACCGAACCATTTTGTTCCTTGAACGCAGCAATCAACTGCTGCACCACCTTATAACAAGCCGACTTACCAGTGCGATCGGCACCCTCGGTCTGTCCACAGTCGAGTCCTGCGAGGATGACCATGCCCGACACAGCACCACAAATCATGCGAAGGCGTCCCACACCACCGCCAAACCCAGCAGCAATGCGTTTCGCCATTTGATCGTCAAGTCCGTACATATCGGCAAAAGCCGCGACTACCGCTTGGCAACAGCCGTAGCCTTGCATGAAATTATCTACTGCACGTTGTACACGCGCCTCCAATTCCGCCTTCATAAAATGTGTATTTTGTATTACGTTAGACTGCAAAGATACGACTTCAACGGCATTGGCATCAGCAACAACCGCATACATTTAAACAAATATAACAATTGTTTCCACTACCTGTGACGTATTATTATTGTACCTTTGTGGAACAAGAGTTTGAGAAACCAATAATATTTAAGATATGAAGAAACTATTTTCACTTTGCCTCATCGCACTCGCCTTTTGCCTAAAAGGGCATGCTGGCAACTATCCCGATCGCAGTGATTATCTTTGGGTAACTGTACCTGATCACGCCAATTGGCTCTATAAGACTGGCGAAAACGTCAACATCGAAATAGAATTCTACAAATACGGCATTCCACGTGAAGCCAAAGTGGACTACGAAATCGGTGATGACATGCTCGATGGTGACAAGAAAGGTAGTATCAACCTAAAAAGTGGTAGAGCGAAACTGAATATGGGAACAAGAAAGACACCCGGTTTTCGCGACCTGAGACTCACCACAACCATAGATGGAAAGAAATATAGCCACCACATCAAAGTTGGATTTTCCGTTGACAACATCCAACCTTTCACCAAAGAGCCCGCCGACTTCATGAAGTTCTGGCAAAACAACGTGAAGGAGATGGAACAGGCTCCACTGCAATACACGAAAGAGTTGGCCAAAGAATACTGCACGGATAAAGTGACGTGCTACCTCGTCAAACTACAGATAAACAAACAGGGGCAATCGGTCTACGGCTATCTTTTCTATCCCCAAAATGCCACAAAGGGGAGCTGCCCTGTGGTGCTCTGCCCTCCTGGAGCTGGTATCAAAACAATCAAAGAACCACTCCGCCATAAGTATTATGCAGAGAACGGATGCGTGAGACTGGAAATGGAAATTCACGGACTAGACCCTAGGCTGTCACAAGAGGCATTCAAAGACATCAGCACTGCCTTTAATGGGAAAGAGAACGGATACCTTGAAAACGGGCTAAGTGACAAGAACAACTACTATATGAAGCGTGTTTATCTGTCGTTAGTGCGTGCCATAGACTTGCTTACTTCACTCCCCGAATGGGACGGAAAGAACGTGATTGTGCAGGGCGGAAGCCAAGGTGGTGCACTTTCCATCATCGCAGCAGGACTAGACAGCCGCGTGACGCAATGCGTAGCCAACCATCCGGCACTGAGCGACATGGCTGCCTATAGTGAAAAAGGACGCACGGGTGGTTATCCACACTTCAATAGAGCACCTGGTGCACTTACACCAGAGAAAATAAAAACCATGGCTTACTATGATGTAGTCAACTTTGCACGCTACGTAAAAGCTGACACTTACATGACGTGGGGTTATAACGATAACACATGTCCTCCCACTACAAGCTATGCCGTGTGGAACACTTTAACATGTCCAAAGGAGGCATTGCTCACCCCAATCAACGAACATTGGACTTCGGAAACTACTGAGCGCGGTCACTTAGATTGGATTTTGAAGCACTTGAAAAAGTAGTTTTAACAAGCAAGACGTATCAACCTGAAGCGGGGGCAGTTTGAACTACTGTCCCCCGCTTCAAGTTGATTGCCAAGAAAGTCATTCCATCAAAATGCCTCTCGGTATTTGCTTTCGTCTTTGTCATCGAGCATGCTCAGATAGGATTGGTATCTGCTGGCTGCAATGTAATGTTCTTCCACCGCCTTGAGTACAGCGCAACCCGGTTCATGGGTATGTGTGCAATTACTGAACCGACAATCTTTTGAAAACTGAAAGATGTCGCGAAAATAGCTACTCAACTCTTCGGGTTCTATATCAAAGGTGCCAAAACCCTTGATGCCTGGTGTATCAATGAGCCATCCTCCGTCCGGCATACGAAGCATCTCGCTAAATGTGGTGGTGTGCATGCCCGTATTGTGGGCATCACTTATCTCCGCCGTGCGCAAAGAGAGCCCTGGAATAAGTCTATTAAGCAGTGTCGATTTTCCTACGCCACTATTTCCACTGAAGAGAGTGATACGGTCTTTCAGCAATACGCGTAGTTCTTCAACACCTTCACCTGTGGCAGCTGATATCTCCCGACAGGGATAGCCTATATGATCATAGAGTGCAATAACAGCCTGCTGATAGTGGCGTCCCTCTTCGGTCAGCGTGTCACATTTGTTGAACACCAAGGTGACAGGCACACGATAAGCCTCAGCTGAAGCAAGAAAACGATCGATGAACGTGGTGCTCGTCTGTGGACGGTTGACCGTCACAACGAGAAACACTTGGTCAATGTTAGCTGCGATGATATGGCTCTGCTTGGAGAGATTGGGCGACTTGCGGATGATGTAGTTCCGGCGGTCTTCTATCGATGTGATAAATGCCGTACCCTCCTGATTGCACACGATTTCCACTCGGTCGCCAACCGCCACAGGATTGGTACTGCGTATGCCTTTCAAGCGGAAGTTCCCCTTGATTTTGCTCTCCACAGTATTGCCCTCATCGGTCAACACTGAGTACCAGCTACCCGTATTCTTGATGACTATTCCCTTCACAAGCCCTTAGACTGTCATAATTTCCTTGTTCTTCGCATCGAGCAAGTCATCAATCTTCTTGATATACTTGTCGTGAAGCTTCTGCAGTTTCTCTTCTGCGTCCTTCTCGTTATCCTCAGAAAGTCCATCTTTAATGGCCTTTTTAAACTTGTCTTTCATGTCGGAACGCACATTGCGCACCTCAACTTTCGACTTCTCGCCAATCTTGTTGCACTGCTTAGCCAATTCGCGGCGGCGCTCTTCTGTAGGTTGTGGAATAGCGAGACGGATAATCTCGCCATTGTTTTCAGGTGTGATGCCCACATCAGAATCCATGATAGCCTTCTCGATATCACGTATAGCTTTCTTGTCCCAAGGACGGATTGCAATGGTTCGAGCATCGGGAACCGACACGTTTGCCACCTGGTTGAGGGGCACCATCGAGCCATATGAGTTCACTCTCACGCCGTCAAGGATAGCCGTATTGGCACGTCCGGCACGCACACGCGCTAGCTGTTCTTCAAGATAGAGAGCCGCCATTTCCATGCGTTCTTCACTTTCTTGCAACGCTTCTTTAATGTCAATCATATTTAAATGTATTTGTTTCGTTTGATGCAAATGTAGGCATTATCCGCCACATATGCAATAAATCGGGTTCTTTTTATTCGCTTGCAGATGCTATCCGTTTCAGTTCGGCATCAACCAGATTGGTCAAGTCTACAAATTCTGCCACGGAGAGTTGTTCTGGACGACGGGTCATCACTTCACAAGTATAGAAACCTGGATTCACCGCTAAACCTGCAAAGATCTGCTTCAGGCTCACACGAAGCATCTTGCGCCGTTGGTTGAACACGGTTTTTACCACGCGTTTAAAAAGGCGTTCGTCGCATCCAAGGTCGGTAACAGCATTACGCGTCATGCGTATCACAGCGCTCTTCACCTTTGGAGGTGGATTGAACACATCTTCATCCACCGTGAAAAGATATTCCACATCATACCATGCCTGTATCAACACACTAAGTATTCCATAGGCTTTGTTGCCTGGAGCCGAAGCCATTCGCAAAGCCACCTCGCGTTGTATCATGCCAGTGCAACAAGGTATGAGTTCTTTGTTGTCAAGCATCTTGAAGAATATCTGCGACGAAATGTCGTAGGGATAGTTGCCCGTGAGCACGAAAGGACGTCCGTCAAACACCTTAGACAAGTCCATACGGAGGAAATCGTCACCAATAATGTGCTCACGAAGACGGGGAAAGTTCTCATTTAAATATTCCACCGACTCTGTGTCGATTTCAACCACCTTGAAGTCGCGTTGCTTAGGGACGATATATTGGGTGAGCACACCCATGCCCGGTCCTACTTCAAGAACAGGGATATCGGGACAAGCATCCACCGTATCGGCTATCCGACGGGCTATATTCAAATCGGTCAAGAAATGCTGACCGAGGTTTTTCTTGGGTCTTACCTGTTTCATCTATACTTTTATTATGCTTGCAAATTTAGTAATTATATAGCTATTACGCAACCTGAGGAAAGGAAAAAAGCTGATTTGTTTTGCCCTTACTGTTTTTTGCATTACCTTTGTAGGCAAATGGATTTGAAGAAAACGGCAAATAAAATCATCAAAATCGCATTGCCCATTGCACTGGGTGGAGCCATTCTTTATTGGATGTATCGGGATTTCGATTTCAGCCAGATCAGAGATGTGATGTGTCACAAGATGAACTGGACATGGATGCTCTTGTCGTTTCCATTTGGAATCTTAGCACAAGCATTAAGAGGATGGCGTTGGCGACAGACCTTGGAGCCACTCGGAGAGCATCCACGCACATCGGTCAGTATCTATTCTATTTTCATTTCCTATGCGGCAAGCCTTGTGGTGCCTCGCATCGGTGAGTTCGCTCGATGTGGCATCTTGCGTACATATGATGGTGTATCATTCCCCAAAGCCTTGGGCACTGTGGTTACGGAGCGTGCCATCGACTCTCTTCTTGTACTGTTAGTTACCGCTATCACGCTCGTTTGCCAACTAGGCATATTCTCTACATTCTTCAATCGCACTGGCACAAACATCCATTCCATCTTGTGTTCTTTCTCTACGACAGGTTGGATCGTCACTGCCATTTGCGGATTAGCGGCATTGCTGCTACTGCATCTCCTGCTCAAAAAACTTGCTATATATAATAAGGTAAAGGCGACCATCGGTAGCATTGGGGAAGGTATCATCTCTCTGAAGAGCATCAAGAACGTTCCGCTCTTCATCTTGCTCACCATAGGCATATGGGGAAGCTACTTTCTCCACTATTACCTCACGTTTTTTTGTTTCGACTTCACAGCCAACTTAGGCATCAGTTGTGCCTTGGTAACATTTGTCGTAGGAAGCATCGCCGTTGTGGTTCCTACCCCCAACGGGGCTGGACCATGGCACTTTGCTGTGAAGACCATGCTCATCCTTTATGGCGTGAGCGACAACAACGCCCTGTTTTTCGTGCTCATCGTGCACACTGTGCAAACCTTTCTCGTCATCCTACTCGGTGTGTGGGGATGGGGAGCACTGAATTTCTCACAACGAAAAAGACACATTCAACAACTTTAAAACATCAGTATTATGAGCGAAATCAAGAATTTGAAACCAGCATGTATCTGGAAAAACTTCTACGCATTGACCCAGGTGCCACGTCCATCGGGTCATTTGGAAAAGATACAGGACTTCCTGCTCGACTTTGCCAAGCAGACCGGCATTGAAGCATTTAAGGATCCAGCCGGCAATATCGTGATGCGCAAGCCAGCTACCACAGGTATGGAAAACCGAAAGACTGTGCTACTGCAAGCCCATATGGACATGGTTCCACAGAAAGCCCCAGACAGTAAGCATGTGTTTGAGACCGACCCCATTGAGCCGTGGATAGACGGAGAGTGGGTAAAAGCCAAAGGCACAACTCTCGGAGCTGACGATGGACTTGGTGTAGCCATCATTATGGCGGTGATGGAAGCGACAGATTTGAAACACGGACCTATTGAAGCGCTCATCACAGCTGACGAGGAAACAGGCATGTATGGAGCTAACGACCTGCCCAACGATGAACTTCATAGCGACATCCTCCTCAATCTCGACTCTGAAACTTGGGGGAAATTCTGCATCGGAAGTGCGGGTGGCATCGACGTAACCGCAGAATTGGACTACAAAGAAGTGGAAACCGATCCAACCGATGTAGCGGTAAAAGTGACACTGAAAGGCCTGCGTGGCGGACATTCTGGCCTTGAAATTCATGAAGGCAGAGGCAATGCCAACAAACTGATGGTGCGTTTCGTAAGAGAAGCCGTGGCAGAATGCGAAGCTAGACTAGTGTCTTGGCATGGCGGCAACATGCGCAACGCCATTCCTTTCAAAGCCGAAACAGTGCTTACCTTGCCCAAGGAGAATGTGGAAGCCCTTAAGGAAATGGTAGAAGATTGGAAAGAAACATTCATTGAAGAATATAAGTGCATCGAGAGTGGCATCGAGTTCTTCTGCGAGGAGACCGAAACTCCGAAGATGGAGGTTCCCGTAGAAATACAAGACAACATCATCGATGCCATCTATGCTTGCCACGACGGTGTGGTACGCTTCATCCCTTCTTATCCCGAAGTGGTTGAAACATCATCTAATCTCGCCATCATCGACATCGAGAACGGCAAGGCTACCATACAGATATTGGCCCGTAGCAGCAACGAAGGCATGAAGGAATATGTATCTACTATGCTTGAAAGTTGTTTCAACATGGCTGGCATGAAGGTGACCTTCAGCGGAAGTTATGGCGGTTGGGACCCGAATCCCGATAGTGAAATCCTCAATCTCCTGCAGAAAATCTATAAAGCACAAAATGGAGAGGAGGCTACTGTACAGGCCGATCACGCTGGATTGGAATGCTCAGTCATCCTTAGCAAGTATCCAGGCATGGATGTTGTGTCACTCGGACCTACACTCCGTTCACCCCACACTACTTCTGAGCGTGCCCTCATTTCATCGGTAGCACCCTTCTGGGAACTGATGAAACAAACACTCGAAGAGATTCCTGTGAAGTAAAAGCCTCAACTATACACATAAAATAATATCGTTAATCCCCGAGATCGGCATAAGTTTTAGGATAACAATCCCCAAACTTAACATAAATCGGGGATTAACGATTTGTCTTTTTTCATATTATTTGTCTACACAATAGGTTTCGGTAACAATTGAAGTTGACTTCGTTGGGCAATAATGCCTGCCAATTGTGGTTTTCTCTATGTAATGCAGTTTGACTTTTGGCAATCCATTTAGGCATTGAAAAAGAGTGATGAATGGGCAGCTTTAAGATGCTTTTTTGTGTGACAACATAGCGACAGAAGAGAAAAAGCGAAGGAAAAGCAACCTTCTATCGGATTTATTTTGTATCTTTGCACACCATTTCAAACATCAAACAATTATGGACGACTATCACGCGGAAAATATGAACTTGTAGGTACTGACGGGTTGGGCTTTCTCACAGCATAATCCTCAGCCTATGTAATTATGGAGGATAGACAACTGCTATGAGAACTTACTGGAACATCAACGGAAACCTGAGCGCCATCAACGAGTGGCAACCCAACTGCTGGATACAAGTTACTTGTCCGACAGAAGAAGACCAACAAATATTGGAAGACCAATTCCACATCCCCGACTATTTTCTTTCCGACATCAGCGATACCGATGAGCGTGCCCGTTATGAATATGACGACGGATGGATGCTCATCATTCTCCGCATTCCCTACGTCAAGGAGATACGTTCACGCACGCCTTACACAACCGTACCACTTGGCATTATACACAAGCGCGACGTAACCATCACGGTGTGTTACTACGAGACCAATATGATGATTGATTTCGTGAGTTACCAGCAGAAGCGCTGTGAAGGATTTGTAGACTATGTCGACATGATTTTCCGATTGTTTCTCTCGTCCGCCGTATGGTATTTGAAACGACTGAAGCAAATCAACAACTTGATAGAGAAGGCCAAGCGCAACCTCGACAGGGAAGTGAACAACGAATCGCTCATCGGCTTGAGCCGATTGCAAGACTCACTCACCTACTTCACTACGTCTATCCGTGGCAATGAAAATCTACTGGCAAAACTGAAATTCAAGCTGCAAGTAGACGAATTGGACGCCGACCTTATCGAGGACGTAAACATCGAGATGACGCAGGCGCGCGAAACGACTAGCATCTATTCAGACATTTTGGAGTCGACCATGGACACCTACTCCAGCATCATCAACAACAACATGAACACCGTGATGCGTACACTTACCACAGTGTCTATCATCATGATGGTGCCCACGCTCATATCCAGCTTGTTCGGTATGAACTTGATTAACGGATTGGAAGAAACCTCGTGGGGTTTCGCCTTTGCACTTATTCTTTCTGTCCTTGTGTCGGCTGTTTGTTGGTGGATATTCCGTCACAAGCGTCTGATTTAGGGAGAAAACGATAGAAAATCGGCTATTCCTTAGGCTGTTTCAAGATTTTTATTTAAGTTTGCACACCAAGTGTTATGTGGAAACTCGAATCACAAACTAAAGAAGTGAAATGATGGACTCTCAAGAGAAAGCCCTAGAGCAGGGCGTAAAAGCTGAAGAACAGGTGGTTGAAACAGCTGTTGAGACTACGGAAGTGGCTCAAGACGATACCGCCAAGAAAGTTTACAAGACCAAGAAGGAAGTGCTTGACCGTGTGCGGGAGATTGCCCAAACGGAAGAAAATCCGCGCAAGGAAGAAATCGACTACCTGAAAACCATCTTCTACAAGTTGCATTTCAATGAGCGTGAAGCGCAGCAAAAAACCTACTTGGCAGAAGGTGGCGATCCAGAAAAATACCAAATAGTGCCCGATGAAGACGAAGAAGCCTTCAAGGCCGAAATGAGCATCATCAAGGAAAAGCGTGCCAAGATTTTCATGCAACAGGAACAAGAGAAGCAGGAAAATCTCGCTAAGAAGCTCGACATCATAGAGAAAATCAAGAATATGGCCACATCTCCCGATGAAGCCAACAAATCATACAACGAATTTAAGCAGCTCCAACAAGAGTGGAAAGACATCAAAGCCGTTCCTGCAGAAAAGGCTAACGAGTTGTGGCGCAACTACCAGCTCTACGTAGAACAATTCTACGACTTGCTGAAACTCAATAGCGAGGCTCGCGAGTATGACTTCAAGAAAAACTTGGAGTTGAAGACCACAATTTGTGAATCTGCTGAGAAGTTGGCAGAACAGACAGACATCATCAGTGCATTCCACCAGTTGCAGGAACTGCACCAACAGTATCGCGAAGTTGGTCCCGTAGCCAAAGAGCTGAGAGAAGAAATTTGGAGCCGCTTCAAAGCTGCCTCTACAGTCATCAACAAGCGTCACCAGCAACATTTCGAAGAGTTGCGCAGCAAGGAAGAAGAAAACCTTACGAAGAAGACCGCCCTCTGCGAAAAGGCAGAAGCTATTGCGCAAGAAGATAACAAAACAACCGCTGATTGGGAGCAACACACCAAGGAGATTATTGATATTCAGGCTGAATGGAAGACCATAGGTTTCGCTCCTCAAAAGATGAACGTCAAGATCTTCGAGCGTTTCCGTGCTGCTTGCGATGATTTCTTCGGTCGTAAGGGTGAATATTTCAAGGAATTAAAAGAGAAATTTGCCGACAATGCAGCAAAGAAACAAGCACTTGTCGAAAAGGCAAAAGCCCTGCAAGATAGCACTGATTGGAAATCTACATCAGACAAACTCATCGCCTTGCAAAAGGAGTGGAAAGAGATCGGCATGGTACCCAAGAAACATGGCGAACAATTGTGGGCTGATTTCCAAGCTGCATGCAACAAGTTCTTCGATGCCCGCAATGCTGCCAACTCAGGAACACGCAACGAGGAGAAAGCCAATCTCGCCAAGAAACGTGAAGTGATCGAGAAACTCAAGGCCATCACCACGGAGACGGAAGGCAACATACAAGACATGGTGCAGAAGTTGCATGAAGAATACAACAAGATTGGCCATGTGCCTTTCAAAGAGAAAGACAAGGTGTATGAGGAATATCACGCCGAACTTGACCGCATCTACAAGGATCTTAACGTGAGCATAGCGCGCAAGAAACTCAACAATTTCAAGTCGAATATCAAGAACATGGCACAGAAAGGTGCTGACGCTCTCGACAACGAGCGTGCCCGATTGATGCGCCGTTTTGAAGGTCTGAAGCAAGATGTGCAGACCTACGAAAACAATCTAGGTTTCCTAAATGCAAGTAGCAAGAAAGGCAACAGTCTCATTGATGAAATGAACCGCAAGGTGCAAAAGCTCAAGGACGAGATGGAACTGGTCAAGCAGAAGATTAAAGCGATAGACCAGCAAGACGAGGAATAAATGCGAAACCGCATGACATATAAAAAGGGAGTCGGACATCCGGCTCCCCTTTTTATTTTATCATCGTTGACACTATGCAATAATCAAGTGCTTACAAGTGGGGATATTCCATATTATCCGCCGTCATACAGTAAAGCACCTCTTCGAGATATTTCTTTGACTCCCACTTTGCCATCGGCAGATCGTGCAATAGCCAATTGCCACAGTCTTGCGGAGCAGCTCCAGGAATCTCGCCTTCAAAGTCGGCAACAAACTTAAACGTGTGTCGCATCAGTTCTACGATATCTTTCGGCTCATAATCCCCACGCAGCAAGAGATAGTTACCCGTGAGACATCCCATGGGACCCCAATAGACGATGCGGTCTTTCCAAGTAGCATCGTTGCGCAGATAGGTAGCAGCCAAATGCTCTATCGTGTGGAGCGCACCAGGATGCAATGCAGGTTCGCGGTTGGGTTCCTTCATGCGAATATCAAATGTAGTGACAATTTCTCCGCCCACTTGATCCTTGCGAGACACGTAGATGCCACGCTTCAAAAGGTTATGGTTAATTGTAAAGCTGGGTATTTTTTCCATTTTCATAGTTGTTTTAAAAGCGTTATCCACTTGTTGTTAGATAGAACTCAAGAAGTGGCGAGTCACATCAAATGACCCCTCTGCCATACGACTCCAGAAATCAAAATACTGAGATGCCTTATTATCTTTCAACGGCACATCGCTAATGATACGGAAACTGATAAACGGCACGCCATAGAGATGACAAGTTTGGGCAATAGATGTGCTCTCCATATCAACAGCTGTAGCCTCCGGGAAATGGTCAAGAATAGAATGCATCTTCTCGCGCGAGTCGACAAACCACTCACCACTCACCGTTAAGCCGCTTACCACGTGCGTGTCGCAATCCATGTGAAGTGCTTTTTCGACCAAAGTAGGGTCGGCAACAAAGCGAGCCGGCATACCTAAAATTTGACCAAACTCCATTTCACTTCCGCAATAAGCGTCGTGATAGCAGCAAGCAGAAGCCACCACAACATCGCCCACATTCAAGTTGACATCAGCACCACCAGCACATCCTGAAGAAATAATCAAGTCGGGATGATATGCCAAAACCATTTCCACTGTGCCCACTGCCGAATTAACCTTCCCGATGCCGCACTGTTGCAACACGATTTCATGTTCTCCTACACGACCTAAAACAAAGTCTTTTCCATGTTGCCGCTCGTTTTTCGGTTGGTCGAGCAATGTTTTCAATTGGACAAACTCCTTGTCCATTGCCACAATTATACCTATTCTCATAATAACAAATATCAATTATGGTGCAAAAATACTACTTTTTCATGAATCGCGCCGCCTTATTCAAGCATTTTGCGTAATTTTGCACAAGAATAAAAAGCCTATATTACACATGAATAAATTGAAACAATGGTTGCCCGAAGTGGTGGTAATCGTGCTTTTTGCACTCATTTCATTCGCTTATTTCTTCCCCGCCGACATGAATGGGAAGATACTCTATCGTCACGACAGTTCCGCAGGACGAGGACTTGGCGAGGAATGTACCGAGTTTTACCAACGCACTGGCGAGATATCAAGATGGACAAACTCCGTCTTTGGCGGCATGCCCACGTTCCAAACCTCCCCTTCTTATCAGAGTTCAAACGGCTTGGGACAAATCATGAACATCTACCATCTCGGTTTGCCTGAATATGTATGGTATCTGTTTGCCTACCTATTAGGCTTCTACATCTTGCTTCGTGCCTTTGATTTCAAGCGTGCGCTCGCAGTGTTGGGATCCATTATTTGGGCCTTCTCCAGCTATTTCCTCATCATCATCGCCGCTGGTCACCTGTGGAAAGTGATGGCTCTCGCCTACTTGCCACCCATGATTGCTGGTGTGGTGTTAGCCTATCGGAAGAAATATCTTTGGGGATTCATTGTCACAGCCATCTTCACCGCCTTCGAAGTGAAGGCCAACCACGTGCAGATGACCTATTACTATTTGTTTATCATCCTCTTCATGGTCATCGCCTATCTGGTAGATGCCATCCGCAAAAAGGAGATGACGCATTTCCTAAAAGCCACTAGCGTTTGTGCCGCAGCTGCCATCATCGGTATCTGCATGAACATCAGCAACCTATATCATACGTGGGAATATAGCAAAGAAAGTATGCGTGGAAAGAGCGAACTGGTCAAGAAGGCATCACAAAACCAGACTAGTAGCGGTCTTGACCGTGACTATATCACCCAGTGGAGTTATGGTATTGACGAGACTTGGACTTTGCTCATTCCGAATACGAAGGGCGGTGCCTCCGTGCCTATGTCCAACAATGAGATTTGCCAAAAGCAAGGTGACCCGATGTACCAGCAGATTTACGACCAGCTTGGACAATATTGGGGAGAGCAACCTGGTACAAGTGGCCCTGTCTATGTCGGGGCTCTCGTGGTCATGTTGTTCATCTTGGGTCTCTTTATCGTAAAGGGTCCTATCAAATGGGCGCTATTAGCAGCCACCATACTATCCGTTGTTCTTTCGTGGGGACGCAATTGTATGGGCGTTACCGACTTCTTCATCGACTACATTCCGATGTATGCCAAGTTCCGAACAGTCGCATCCATCCTTGTCATCGCGGAATTCACCATCCCATTGCTCGCCATGCTAGCACTGAAAAAGATGATTGACGACCCACGCACACTGAAAGAAAAAGGGCGCTACTTGATTGGCAGTTTTGCGTTTACGGCTGGTGTATGCTTGGTGTTCGCCACTATGCCTGGTGTGTTCTTCTCCAACTACATCTCTTCGCAAGAGGCACAAGCTCTCTCACAGATACCACAAGACCAACTGCAACCGCTCCTTGACAACATCACAAGCATACGTCAAGCCATTTTCACTGCAGACTGTTGGCGCTCGTTCTGGATTATCCTCATCGGCGCCATCGCCATCTTCGCCTACAAGGTGCAACGCATCAACAGTAAGGTGTTGGTCGGTGCACTCTCGGTACTCTGCCTTTTCGACTTGTGGCAGGTAGACAAGCGCTACTTGAACGATGGTATGTTCGTGGAGAAGAGCCTTCGCGAACAACCTGTGCAGAAGACCGCTACCGACGAGCAAATACTGCAAGACAAAAGTCTGGACTATCGTGTGCTCAATCTCGCAAGCAATACATTCAACGAAAACGAGACCTCTTTTTATCACAAGAGCATTGGTGGCTATCATCCAGCCAAGCTCCGCAGATATCAAGAAATGATTGATGCCTATATCGCGCCCGAAATGCAACGACTGATGAAAGCCATCAGCGAAGCCAACGGTGACATGACTAAAGTGAACGGCGACAGCATATTCCCTGTGCTCAACATGCTTAATACCAAGTATTTCATCGTACCATTGCAAAATGGACAAACCGTTCCCATCAAGAATATCTACGCATATGGTAACGGATGGTTCGTTGATAAAATCAAGTATGTGGCCAATGCCAATGAGGAATTGGATGCCGTGGGCAAAACAAACCTGCGACACGAAACCGTGGCAGACCGCAAATTCAAGGACCTACTTGGCGAGAGCAAAGTGCAAAACAACACTTCGCTTGTCAAGATTGTGACCTACCAGCCCAACAAACTCACCTATGAAGTAACATCAGACCAAGGAGGTATTGTGGTCTTCGCTGAAAATTACTATCCAGAATGGACCGCCACTGTAGACGGACAAGACACTCCCGTGGGCAGAGCGAACTATATCCTCAGAGCCATACAAGTGAAACCAGGCAAGCACACAGTGGTGCTCAGTTTCTATCCGAAGTCGGTTAGCACAACTGAGACCATCGCCTACATCGCCATGGGTCTGCTCGTCATCTTACTGATTGCAGCCATCGTCTACGAAGGAAAGAAAAGGAAGAACGCATGAAGTTCCGAACGATTGTAGACATAACGCCTCCCCCATTCCGAATAGAGCCCTGTGAAAAGATGCTCTTCGTGGGATCTTGTTTCGCCACAGAAATGGGGAAACGCTTCGCAGAAGACAAATTTCGGGTTACGATCAACCCGTTCGGCGTGATGTACAATCCTGCCAGCATTCTGCATACCATCATCCGTGCCGAGGGTGAAGCACCGCAAACAGCAGTGCTCACCCTCGGCACGAATCACGTATACGTACTCAACGAAACTGGCGAGATTGTGGATAACTGTCAAAAAAGGCCACAACGGTTGTTCACCGAACGCACCTTGACAATCGAGGAATGCACAGACTACCTGCAACAAACAGTTGATGTGCTTAAACAACGAAACCCCATGGTGAGGATTATCGTCACAGTTAGTCCCATACGCTATGCCAAGTATGGGTATCACAGTAGTCAGTTGTCCAAGTCTACCCTACTGCTCGCCGCCGACCAACTATGCAAGTTGAACCCCGACACCGTATTCTATTTCCCCGCCTACGAGCTTGTCAACGACGAACTACGCGACTACCGCTTCTATGCCGAAGACATGTTGCACCCATCCGCCCAGGCGGTTTCCTACATTTGGGAACGCTTTTCAGACACTTGTTTCAGCGATGCCACCAAGACTTTCATACATGAATGGCAACCCGTGAAACGCGCTCTACAACATCGGCCCATTCATCCAGACAGCGAAGAATATAAAGATTTTATCAACAAAGCACAAGCTCAAGCCAAGGCTTTGGCACAGAAATATCCCGGATTCGAATGACTTTTCGAATTCGGGAAAACACTCGACAGATTACATATGCTATCTGCGGCATACCGACAACGCAAAATAAAAGAAAACAACTCATCTTTTATTTTGCGTTGTCTTTGATTTGCACTACCTTTGCATCAACTTAAAACAACAACGATGACTTATACTATCGAAAAAATAACAGCACTTATCGGAGCACACCGATATGGCATAGCAGATGCCAACATCGGTTTCCTGCTCACAGATAGCCGCTCCCTGTGTTTCCCTGAAGGCACCTTGTTTTTCGCCTTAAAGTCAGGAAGACACGACGGTCACCATTTCATATCAGACTTGTATCGACGGGGCGTGAGAAACTTCGTGGTCGAGGATGTTCCCGAAAACCACGAATCACAATACCCCAAATCCAACTTCCTGAAAGTGGAGTCGTCTCTTACCGCCTTGCAAAGACTTGCCGAACGCCACCGTGACGAGTTCGAGATTCCCATTGTGGGCATCACGGGCAGCAACGGAAAGACCATGGTCAAGGAATGGCTCTACCAAATACTCTCACCTACGATATCGGTTACACGTTCGCCACGCAGCTACAACTCGCAGATTGGTGTGCCGCTCTCTGTTTGGCTCTTATCCGAACAGACACAAGTAGGCGTGTTCGAAGCAGGCATCAGTCAGCCGGGCGAGATGCTTGCCTTGCGCGACATCATCCAGCCGACCATCGGTGTGCTGACCAATCTCGGCTCTGCCCACCAAGAGAATTTCAAGTCCATCGAAGACAAATGTCGAGAGAAACTCATTCTCTTCCATGGATCCAAAGCCATTGTTTATTGCGAAGACAACGAAGTGGTTAACCGTATCATTACTGGATATGACTATAAGGGCGAAATTCTCTCATGGTCAATGAAGAACGCAAAGGCGCCCCTCTTTATCAAAAACATTTCGAAGGAAGGCGTCACATCCATCATATCCTATACCTACAAGGGGAACGATGGACAATTCTCTCTGCCATTCATCGATGAAGCCTCGGTCACCAATTCCATCACCTGTGCTGCAGTATCCCTGTTGTTGGGCATTTCACCCGAGATCATCGAACAGCGCATGGCACATTTAGAGCCCGTTGCTATGCGATTGGAAGTGAAGGAAGGACAACATGGGTGCACGCTCATCAACGACTCCTACAATTCCGACATCAATTCTCTTGACATTGCGCTCGACTTCATGAACCGAAGACCTGACCACAAAGGTCGCCGGCACACCCTCATACTGAGCGACATCTACCAGAGTGGTAAAACACCTGAAGCACTCTATTCTGAGGTTTCAGTCCTCGCACAAAAGCGTGGTGTGGAGAAGTTCATCGGCATCGGCAAGGAGATAACCGCACAAGCTGACCGCATCAAAGTGGCAGAAAAATATTTCTTCCACGACTGCAAATCCTTCATACAAAGCGAAGTGTTCCGTTCACTCCACGACGAAGTGATTCTCATCAAGGGCGCACGTCTATTCGGATTCGACCAGTTGACAGAGTTGCTTGTACAGAAAGTGCATGAAACCATACTCGAGGTCAACCTTGGAGCCGTAGTGAAGAACCTCAATTTCTACCGTTCCTTTATGAAACCAGAAACGAAACTCGTGTGCATGATCAAGGCCGATGCCTATGGAGCAGGCTCTGTAGAAATCGCCAAGACTCTGCAAGACCACTTGGTGGACTATCTCGCAGTGGCTGTAGCAGACGAGGGTGTGACTCTCCGCAAGAACGGCATCACGAGCAATATCATGATTATGAACCCCGAAATGACGGCATTCAAAACCATGTTCGACTACGATCTTGAACCGGAAGTTTACAGTTTCCGACTGCTTGATGCACTCATTTCTGCCGCCAGAAAAGAGGGTATCACCAACTTCCCCGTACACATCAAACTTGACACGGGCATGCACCGACTCGGATTCAATCCTCGAACAGACATGGAAGCACTCATCGAGCGGTTA